>NZ_JBFUHH010000028.1:0-44470 GCF_056402495.1 Microvirga sp. P4_A5
ATTGGCGCGGGCCGGGACGCAGGCCGAGACGCCAAGCATCACCGTCGAACATGCGCTGGCCCGCGACGAGACCGTGATGCCGGATTACGCGTTCGGTCGCGGCGATGCCGATGCTGCGATCGCCGCGGCGCCGCGCCGGCTCGAAGGCACGTTCCGCGTCGGCGGGCAGGAGCATTTCTATCTCGAAGGGCAGATCGCACTCGCGATCCCCGGCGAGGACGGCGACATGTTCGTGCATTCCTCCACGCAGCACCCGACGGAGGTCCAGCACGTGGTGGCCCGCGTGCTGGCCGTTCCCGATTCTTACGTGACATGCGAGACGCGCCGCATGGGGGGCGGCTTCGGCGGCAAGGAAAGCCAGGCGACGCAATGGGCCGTCACCGCAGCGCTGGCGGCGCACATCACCGGGCGTCCCTGCAAGGTGCGGCTGGACCGCGATGACGATTTCGTGCTCACCGGCAAGCGGCACGATTTCCGCTGCGACTGGAAGATCGGCTTCGACGACGAGGGCCGGATCGGCGGCTACAGCGTCGAGCATCTCGCACGCTGCGGCAATTCGGCGGATCTGTCGGGCGGCGTCGTCGATCGCGCGATGTTTCATTCCGACAACGCGTATTTCCTCCCCGCCGTGCATGTGGGTTCGCGCCGGCTCAAGACCAACACCGTGTCGAACACCGCCTTCCGGGGCTTCGGCGGACCGCAGGGCATGCTCGCCATCGAGCATGTGATGGACCGGATCGCGTGGGAGACCGGCCGCGATCCCCTCGACGTGCGCTACGCGAATTTCTATCGCGAGGGCCGCAATCTCACACCGTTCGGCATGGAGGTGGAGGAGATCGAAACGCTCCACGGTCTCGTGCAAACTCTGGAGCGTACCAGCGAATATCGCGAGAGGCGCAAGGAGATCGCGGCGTTCAACGAATCCTCTCCGATCATGAAGCGCGGGCTGGCGTTGACGCCGGTGAAGTTCGGCATCAGTTTCACGCTCGTCCATCTCAACCAGGCCGGCGCGCTGGTTCATGTCTATCAGGATGGCTCCGTGCATCTCAACCACGGCGGCACCGAGATGGGGCAGGGGCTCTACATCAAGGTGGCGCAGGTGGTGGCCGAGGAATTCGGCATCGGCATGGAGCGCGTGCGCATCACGGCCACCAACACCGCGAAGGTTCCCAACACTTCGCCCACCGCGGCATCGTCGGGCTCCGATCTCAACGGCATGGCGGCGCGCCTCGCCGCCTTGGCGATCAAGCGGCGCATGACGGCGCACGCGGCCGACGCCTTCGGCGTGCCGGAAGACCAGATCGAGTTTCGCGACGACCGGGTATTCGTCGGTAATGAAAGTCTTTCGTTCGCCGAACTCGCGAAGAAATGCGTCCTGTCGCGCGTCCAGCTCTCCGAGGCCGGCTTCTACAAGACGCCGAATATCACCTGGGATCGCGCCAAGGCCACGGGCCGCCCGTTCTTCTACTTCGCCTATGGGGCGGCGTGTTCGGAGGTCATCGTCGATACGCTGACGGGCGAGAACCAGTTGCGGCGCGTCGATATCCTCCACGATGTGGGACGCTCGCTCAATCCGGCCATCGATATCGGCCAGATCGAAGGCGGGTTCGTGCAGGGCATGGGCTGGCTCACCACCGAAGAGCTCGTCTTCGACACGCAGGGACGCCTGCTGACCCATGCGCCCTCCACCTACAAGATTCCGGTGGCGTCCGACGTGCCGGAGGATTTTCGCGTTGCGCTTTATCCCAACGCAAATCCGCAGGACACCATCTATCGCTCGAAAGCCGTCGGCGAGCCGCCGATCATGCTGGCGAACAGCGTCTTCTGCGCGCTGGCCGATGCGGTGCACGCCATCGATCCGACGCAGCCGGTGCCGCTCGATGCGCCGGCGACGCCGGAGGCGATCCTGCGCGCCTGCGAGGCCTTGCGCGGCAGGCCCATGCCGCCACGGAGCGGCGGGTGARGACCTGGCGGCAGCTCGCCGACATTCTCGCGGCGCATAAATCCGCCGCTCTGATCGGCGTCCACGACGTGAAGGGCTCGGCGCCGCGGGAGGCCGGTGCCCGCATGGTGGTGCGGCCCGACGGCGCCTTCCATGGCAGCATCGGCGGCGGTCAGCTGGAATTGAAGATGCTGGGGATCGCCCGCGAAATGCTCGCCTCGGGAGAAGCCGAGGCACGCCTGATCGACCAGGCGCTCGGTCCCGATCTCGGCCAATGCTGCGGCGGACGCGTCAAGATCCTCGTCGAGACCTTCGATGCGCGCGACCTGGCGCAGGTGAAACGTCTCGCGGCGCTGGAGGACAAGGGCGTGTTCGTTCTCGAATGCCGCCTCAACGACGGGCGCGTGGCGCGCGAGATCGCATCCTCGGTGGGCGACGACCGGTGGACCCAGTGGCGCGAAACCTATGGCGAGAGCCGCACGCCCCTGCTGCTCTTCGGCGCCGGCCATGTGGGACGAGCGCTCGTCCTCGCCCTGGCGCCGCTGCCCTTCGACATACGCTGGTTCGACGGCCGGCCGGATGCCTTTCCGGCGCATATTCCCCAGAATGCGCGGCCTGTCCTGATGAAGGACCCCGAGGCCGAGATCGCCGCCGCGCCGTCGGAGGGCTTCGTGCTGGTCATGACGCACGACCACCCTCTCGATCTTGCCATCACGGCCGCCGCGCTTCGACGCGATTTTCCCTATGTGGGCCTGATCGGCAGCGCCTCGAAGCGGGCGCGGTTCGAGAAGCGATTTCGTGAAATCGGGATCGGCGAGGATCGCATCGAGGCGCTCGTGTGCCCCATCGGCGTCTCGGGCATCACCGACAAGGACCCGGCGGTCATCGCGGCCGCCGTCACGGCAGAGCTTCTCCGCCTGCGCGAGCGGGAGCGCTCAAAGCCCTCGCCTCCGCTTCATCTTGACGATAAAAGCGCCTCATGACCGACCATCCGAACGACGATTTCCGCCATTTGACCCGGGCTGTGGCGCTGTCGCGCGAGCACATGAACGACGGCGCCGGCGGCCCGTTCGGCGCCGTGATCGTGCGCGACGGACAGGTGCTGGCCGAGGGCTGGAACCAGGTCACCTCCACCAACGATCCCACCGCGCACGCCGAGGTGACGGCGATCCGCCGCGCCTGCGAGGCGGTGGGCGATTTCTCGCTCCAGGGCGCGACGCTCTATACCAGCTGCGAACCGTGCCCCATGTGCCTGGCCTCCGCCTATTGGGCGCGGGTCTCGCGCATCGTCTATGCCAATACCCGGCAGGACGCCGCCGATATCGGCTTCGACGACAGCCTGATCTACGAGGAGATCGCCAAGCCGGTGCCGGAGCGTGTGATCCCGATGGATCATGTGCCCAGCATCGAGGCGCGCGCGGTGTTCGACGCGTGGGCGGACAAGGCCGACAAGGTGAGTTATTAGGAGATCGGCCGTCCAATCCCTATCTTCAGGCCCACCCCGAACCTTCGCCAAGAGACAAATCATGCCCCGCGTCGCCACCATCGTCCGCAAGCCCGCCGTCAAGCTCGACCGCGTGGTCGATACGATCTCCCTCGATCATGCGGCAAGAAGCCAGCGCCATGCGCATCTGACGGGCGAGGCGGGGACGGACATCCATCTCGATCTCGATATGGAGACGGTGATCAACGACGGCGACGCCCTGCGGCTCGAGGACGGCAAGCTCGTCCAGGTCAAGGCCGCCGCCGAGAAGCTTTTGGAAGTGCGAGCTGAAAACCCGCTCCGCCTCATGCGCCTCGCCTGGCATCTCGGCAGCCAGCACGGCCTTGCCGAATTCACCGGCGATGCCCTCTACATCCAGAACAGCCCCGCTCTTGCCGAACTGGCCCGCGGCCAAGGCTGCGTCGCGACGCCGGTCGAGCGCMGCTTCCAGCCGGAACAGAGCGCCCATCACTGCGACCACGATCATCACGACCACGATCATCACGACCACGGCCATCATGACCATGGCCACGCGCATCACGGCCATGGCCATGATCATGCCCACAATCACGAGCATGACCACGACCACAAGCACGGCGCGGATTGCGGCTGCGGGCATCACGGCCACAAGCACGATCACTGAGGCAACTTCAACGACGGGCGAGGCCGGTTGGACGCGGTCAAGCACTTCCAACGAAACCTGAGCGGACGCGACTTCGTCGTCGGCGACATTCACGGGTGCTTTTCGTCACTCGATGAAACGCTCCGACGCATCCGGTTCGAGCCGGCCCGCGACCGTCTCTTCAGCGTCGGCGATCTCGTCGATCGCGGCCCGGATTCGCAGCGGGCGCCGGACTATCTGGGGGCCGATTGGTTTCACGCGGTTCGCGGCAATCACGAGCAGATGGCGGTCGATTTCGCCGCCGGCGATCTCGACCGCGCCTCCTACGCGGCGAATGGCGGCGAGTGGTTCATCGCCCTGTCGCCGGCGGAGCGCATTCCGTATGTGCGGGCTTTCGCGGCGCTGCCCCTGGCGATGGAGATCGAGACTCCGCGCGGCCTCGTGGGGATCGTCCATGCGGATTGCCCCGTCTCCCATTGGGGAGATCTGCCGGCGGCGCTCACAGACGCGCGCGTCGCTGCCGCCTGTCTGTGGTCGCGGGAGCGTATTCAGGGTGGTCATGAGGATCGGATCGAGGGTGTCGAGGCCGTCATCGTCGGACACACACCCGTCGATCGCGTGACGGCCCTCGGCAACGTGGTCTTCATCGATACCGGCCGGGTCTTCGGCGGCGATCTGACGATTTTGGAACTGACCGCGAGGGATGGGCCGCGATGAATGCCGCCGGGATCACGAGGGCCGGCCATTCGCGGGGAGTCGCAAAGGCACCCCGATTCCTGTATGTAACGCCCACCCGAACGCGACCAAGACTGGCCGGATACCAATTCAAGTGACTGATTTATTTCATAAACTGTCCGTTGCACCGATGATGGAAAGGTGGGACAGCGCCGATTCGTGAGCCATTTCAAATACTTAAAATGCCAAGCTCGATGCGCGTAGCACGGATGTAGCAAAAAAATGGCCTGTGGAAATCGATCAAAATAGGCGGACGAGATGAGCGAAACTTCAAAGCCGGACATGCGCAAGGCTGAAGATCGCGTCGAGGAGCTATCGAAAACTTCTGCACCATAGCTAAAATCAATCATACTATGACGTCATCATCCCTATAATAGAATCTCGATATCAGCGTAATAAGCAAGAATAAGTGCCAACGGACGCTAATAGAAACGTTGCGCTGCATTTATAATCGAGGAACAATACTATATAAGGGGGACTATGAATGAGTTGGCTCTTTTCGCAGGCGCTGGTGGTGGAATTCTCGGCGGTCACTTGCTTGGATGGCGCACTGTCTGTGCCGTCGAATTCAATCCCTATGCAGCAAGCGTACTTGTCGCCCGACAAAATGACGGAATTCTCCCGCCTTTCCCGATTTGGGATGACGTTTGCACCTTTGACGGACGACCTTGGTGCGGACGTGTTGACGTCATTTCTGGCGGCTTTCCCTGCCAGGATATCAGCGCTGCCGGCAAAGGCGCTGGCCTCGACGGAGAGCGAAGCGGCCTATGGTCTGAAATGGCACGGATCGTTCGCGAGGTACGACCTCGATACGTTTACGTGGAAAACTCCCCAATGCTCACTTCTAGAGGGCTTGGACGAGTTCTCGGAGACTTGGCCGAGATGGGGTTCGATGCGGAATGGGGTGTCGTGTCTGCGTCCGACGCCGGCGCTCCGCATCTGCGAGAGCGCATCTGGATTGTGGCAGACGCCGGTAGCGGACGATGCGGTAAATCGTGCGAAGGGAAAGTGGAACAGTCGCGGGGAACCGAAGCTGTCGGCTCAGGTCTTGAAGTGGTCGACACCGAGGGCTCGCGATGTGCAGCCGGAGGGGCTGGAGGTCGGTCTAGGGAGAGTGGAGAAGTATTCAACCTGCAGCCTTTCAACCGCAGTCAACGCAGACGAGTCTCCGCGAACAAGTGGCCTGTTGAACCCGACGTGGGTCGAGTGGCTGATGGGGTGGCCGCTCGGGTGGACCGCCTTAGAGCCATTGGGAACGGGCAAGTTTCAAGAGTGGCTGCAGCAGCATTCGCCATCCTTTCCGATGGAGCCAGTCAAGGTCGCGGCCTAAAATGATTAACGACGAAATCCTAAGAGTCGCATCCGACGACATCCTCTACCGCCTGCGCCAGGAGCAGCAGGAGAGGGCTGAGAGCATAAGGATGTGGCGGGCGAGCGCCCAGGCTGGCAGCATCCGCGACGACGACCATATCCACGGTCTGACGAAGGAAGCCGCGGACGAGATCGTCCGTCTAAGATTTCTGCTCGCTCAGACTCCCGATGCAGTAATGTAACCTGTCGTCGGGTCGTCAGACGGCGGTAAATGTCCCATCATGCCAAGAATGCCAAGCCCCTGACCTGGACTGCTTGCGGGATCGCTTAGAGCCTTATCGAGCGTCTCTTGAGCGCGCATCATCCAGTTGTTTTTGATTTGCTCGCCAAACCACACCGCGAATTCTGTATCACCTGTTGCGGCTTTCATTGCTTCCACAGAAGCTTCGACAGTCTGGTCTTTAAAGAAACGGTTGTAGAATACGATGTATCCGATGGCGCAATCGGACCAAGTTGGCTTCCCTTTGTGAGAAACAAGTGCCCAGAAGGGGCGCTCCGGTCCATCATTCATTGCCATCTGCATCCCTGACCAGCTTTCGCAGGAAGACAGACAAATCAGCAATCCACCTCCAAAAGTGTGGTGGATCGGTTTCAGCAGCAGATCAAGGTCAGCCCACGACAAAAAAGCGCCACTCGTCAGCTGTATGCCATCTGTGTTGCCGTGAGCACTGAAGTGCAAGATTGGCGTCGATTTGAAGTGATTGATCGCCTCATGCAAGCGAACCCCCAGTGTTGCTTGGAGCGTCTGCAAATCGGTGGCGAGAGAGTAACAGTACGGAATCCCGGCAAGTTGGAGCGCCTCACCCATGGAGCGACCCTCGGTCCGTCCATCTAGTAAATCTTGAGATGACGGGGACTCGATAATGTGGACAAATCCAGTCGTCACTACAACGTCTCCCACCAAGCTTGGCCTCTAATGACGCACGATGTGTGATTGGAGAGGGTGTTGCAAGCCGCACGGGCGATGTTCGAATATCTCACCACAGATATTGCGGTTTAATCAAAGACTTATCCGTCAAAGTCGGCAGAAGTGTTGGTTGGACCGACAATCGCGAAAACGACATCTAACTCATTGTTTTGAAACGATCTAATTAGAAAATTTGCTACAGAGATTCCAAACTTGCTACGCGGTAGCAAATTTTTGGTTAGAAAATCGAAACACATGCTAAGTGCTTGATATCAATTGTCGCCCCAATCGCAGCAAAACCCTACTTTGATAGCTAAGTGACTGAAATCATTAATAAATTTAGCATTGCGCCGATGATGGACTGGTCGGACCGGTTTTGCCGGAGCCTGCACCGCGTCCTGTCGCGGCGGGCGCGGCTTTACACCGAGATGGTGACGACCGGCGCGGTGCTGCACGGGCCCCGCGACCGGCTGCTGGGCTTCGATGCGCAGGAGCATTTCGTCGCCGTGCAGCTCGGCGGGTCCGATCCGGCGGAGCTCGCGGCGGCCGCGCGGATCTGTGCCGATTACGGCTATGACGAGATCAATCTCAATGTGGGCTGCCCCTCCGACCGGGTGCAGAACGGGCGCTTCGGCGCATGCCTGATGCGGGAACCGAAGCTCGTCGGCGAATGCGTCGCCGCCATGAAGGCTGCCGTCTCGCTGCCGGTGACGGTCAAATGCCGGATCGGAGTGGACGATCAGGATTCGGAGGAAGCCGTCGACACCCTTGCCGACGCCGTCGTTGAGGCGGGTTGCGACGAGATGGTGGTCCATGCGCGCAAGGCGTGGCTGAAGGGCCTGTCGCCAAAGGAAAACCGCGACGTGCCGCCGCTCGATTACGGCCGCGTCTACCGGCTGAAAGCGGCGCGCCCGGGGCTACCCGTCGGAATCAATGGGGGGATCAGGAATATGGCGGAAACGCACGCGCATCTGCGCTACGTGGACAGCGTCATGCTCGGCCGCGTGGCCTATCACGAGCCGGAAATCCTGCTCTCGGTCGATCCCGAGCTTTACGGCGAGGCGGCCCCGGTCGCCGATGCGTTCGAGGCGATCGAGGCCTACGAACCCTATATCGCGGCGCGGCTTTCCGAAGGCCACCGCCTTCACACCATCACGCGCCACATGCTGGGCCTGTTCACCGGCCGTCCCGGCGCGCGCGCCTATCGCCGCCATCTGGCCACCGAAGCGGTGAAGCCCGGCGCGGACCTGCGGATCCTGCGCGATGCGGTGGCCTGCGTGTCCCGCGACGCGGGCGCCATGGAAGACGCCGCCTGATTCCGGTCCCCAGCATCTGCCAGGCTTCGTTTCGCCGACGACGAGGAAGTCCGCACAGCGATGAATGATGATAGAGCGCTGGGCGTTGATCGAGAACCGGCATCTATGGTCTCGCAACCAAAATAAATTCTCCCAGTCAAAGCAACCGCAAGTAATCCACACGTGCGCCGGGGCACTTCTCCGACCGCTTGATGACGAATAAGCAGCGATCAGGGCTTTATTGAAACGTTATATCAACCATAAACTCATCGTGTTGCATCCCACGAGGATGCTTCGTTTATGGAGAATGCCATGTCCATCCGTATCTGTGCCCTCGCATTCGCTGTCGCTGTCGCCATCGGCGCCTCCGTCGCGACCGAAGCCAGCGCCTTCTTCTCGCGTCCCGACGACCGTCCGCCGCCGAATGGCGCCAACGGTCTTGCCACCAACGGCTTCAGCCTTCGCGGCTTCGCGTCGGAGGTCACCGCGGTCACGGCCGTGACGCTGCAGGATGGCACGCGCGTCGTCCTGAAATAGTCGCCGCGTACCGCGACCGACCGCGATGTATCCATCGTTATCAGGAGAAACCAAATGATCGTACGCAGCTGCGCATTCGTCCTTGCGTTGGCGATCGGCCCCCTGGCCGCGACTCAAGCCTTCGCGTTCTTCTCGCGTCCCGACGGCCGTCCGCCGCCGAATGGCGCCAATGGTCTTGCCACCAACGGCTTCAGCCTTCGCGGTTTCGCGTCGGAGGTCACCGCGGTCAAGGCCGTGACGCTGCAGGATGGCACGCGCGTCGTCCTCAAGTAATCCACGTCTCACTGCATTTCGGAGTCGGCCTCTCGTCTCGGCGAGGGGCCGTTTTTGTCAATGACTCGCACTTTTCTCTTCGCGGCCTTCATCCAGGCGCTCGCCCTCTCGTTCGCTGCCGGGGCTGCCGTCGCGCTCGATGGGCGAATCGAGCTCGACGGGGTCGAACTGGTGTTGAGACTGGGCGACGGCCGCGCGTTGCGCCGGGAGCAGCTGGTCGGATTGAGCCTGACGCTCGCCTCACCGGATGGCGAAGCGGAGGTGCGGATCGATGCATTCGACGAGGACAGGCCGAAGGTCGGCGACCCGCTGCCGCTGTACCGGATGTCCGTCAGCGATCCCGGGACGCGGGAGCGCCGCGATCTCTGCGAGCCCGATCCCGACAATCGGCGCATGGCGTTTGCGTTTCCGGATGGCAAGGGCGGCTTCGGCCTGACCTGCACGAGCGGCGCCGAAGGAAAATGCATCATGTTCGGATATCACCCGTGGGAGAAGCGGGACGGCGTGCCGATGCGCGATCTTCATCGCGCCTGCATGCATATGCTGCGGGCCGATTACGGGGGCGACGATCGCCCGACCACCCGCAACGGCATCAAGATCAATCTCTACGATCGGTTCGGAATTCAGTCGGTCGATCCCGCGCCCGGAATGCGCTTCGAGGCGGCCTGGGGTCCCGATGGCGCGGTGTGCGTGGCTCACCCGCGCATCGCCGACAACGTGACGCTCGAGGAACTCGCGAGCCGTTATCCGCGATTGCGGGGCCGTCTTGGTCCGCAAGCCTGCTACGAAGCCGCGGTGCGATCCGATCCTGCCGCGCTGATCTTCAATCAATCGACCGTTACGTGGCGTTCGAAAGAATCGCGCTGACAACGCGCCGATAAAAAGAGGCGGCTCGACGAGCCGCCTCCGGATGGCGTTTCAGCGATAGGGCGACACGCAGGACTGACGCGGGCCGTTCGAAGGCTGATAGGYGTTGTCCGACACGCGATAGGAGCGCCAGCGATCCTGGCACCAGCGCACATGCGCGGCGCTCAGCGGCATGGGCGCAGGGCGCACGGCCACGACCGGCGGCTGGCTCGCCATGGCGCCGCCGATCATGCCGGCGATGAAGGCCGAGGGCGGGAACCACCAGCCGTTGTGGTGGCGATAGCCGCGCCGATACTCCCGATAGCCGCGCTGCCCGTTGTAGTAGCTAAGGTTCCCCCTGCGCTCGAAACCCCGCCTTCCATGGTCCCAGCGGCCCTGGCGCCGCTCCACATGGCGATTGTGGTCACGACGATATTGAACGTGCTCGATGTCGACGGCAGGCCCTTGCCGGTTGAGGGAAGGAAATGGCGCGGCTTCAGCGGCGATCATCGTAGTCCCGATGAAGGAAAGCCCCAACGAGGCTATCAATATTCCGGCCGAAATACGTTTCATGTCCACTCCTTAAGCATACAAGGCGGGTCGTTGCCTGCACTAAGACTGGCCCGCTAGGCGTGAACCGAAACTGAATGCTAGGATTAATCTTTCGTAATGTGGAATAATGCATCGCTACAAGGAAACTAAGCGTTCGCGAGACGACGCGACGACTTTTTCCACACCGGGGCCGCTCCCGCCGAATTCATCTGCGTGCTGGCGTGCTCCGTCCCGCTGGGCTATCAGGCGCGATGACATTGCGAACCACCTATCTGGTCCAGACCTTCGAAATCCACCGCAAGCGACTGGTGCCGACCGTGCGCACCGTGGCGAAGACGGAGGCGCAGGCGGAGCGCATGGCGGAGAGCACGGCCCAGCGCAAAAGTGGCGCCGCCGCCATCGAGGTCACGGCCGATGACGAGACCGGCGAGGTCGACCGCATTCGCATCGTTGCCACCTTCGGCGAGGTGCCTGACGATTTCGCGGAACTCCTGCAGAACACCTGAGAGGCAGCGGACCTCGCATTTGCCTGTCAATCAGGCGCGAATGCGCGTAGGGTTGTTTCATCGGCGGCTTGAAAGTCAGCCTCCGGTCTTTCCGGCGTGTTCCTGCGCCTCAAAGCTGTCCGGCTTAGAGGATCGCCATGCCCACCGACCTGCCGCCCCCTAGAAAACCCCATCACGACGTCGCGATCCCGGTGGGATGGACGAGCGACCGGATGCTCAATTGGCTCGCGCTCGTCGTCGGCATCGGCCTGTGCCTGTGGGCGCTCAACACCGACGTGCTCTCGCTGCGGCGCGCCGACAATCCGGGGGTCGCGCCCGACAGGTCCCCGATCGTCCTCGATGCGCCGGATGCCGGCCGCGAGGGCAAAACCATACTTATGCCCCACCAGACGTGACGTTCGGGCCTGCCTGCGTCCATTGCCGCTGCGGGGGGCGAAGCGTATCGTCGAAGCCGTAACACCTGACCGCACTGGAGGCATAAATGCCTCGTTGTCTCAGCGTTTCGGCGAGTGTGTTTGCGTTTCTCCTGATCCAGATTAATGGAAGCCCCGCCTCCGCGCAGCAGGCGTCCGGGCGCACGGTCGGCGTCATTCCAGACGCGTCGGCTCTCCGTTCCGAGGGACGCTCGCCCCTCGCAGTGCAGCAGCCCGTCTATATGGGCGACAGCATCCAGACCGGCCCGAGTGGCGAGGCGCAGATCGATTTCGTGGACAATACCCGCCTGGTGGTGGGGCCCGCATCGTCGCTTCTGATCGACAATTCGGTCCTGCGCAACCGCCGTACCATGAGCAGTTTCGTCGTCAGCGCGCTTCGGGGAACGTTCCGCTTCATCAGCGGAAGCAGCCCCAAGCCCGCCTATGCGATCCGCACGCCCACCGCGACGATCGGCGTTCGCGGTACGGAATTCGACTTCGCGGTCCTGCCCGACGGCAGCACCGAGTTCGTGCTCTTCCACGGGTCCGCGCAAGTCTGCGATCGCTCCGGCGCCTGCACGGTGGTGCGGGGCGCCTGCGACGCGATCGTGGTTCCGCGCAGCGGCCCCATCCGCTCGCTCGCGGACCGGGAGGATCGGAACGCCCGGTTGCGGGCGAATTTCCCCTACGTGCGAGCGCGCAATGCGAGCCTGCGGCCTGAATTCAGGACGGATGTACGTACCTGCGGGGACATTGCGGCATCGCCTGTCGATCCGGATTCGAAGGATCGCGCTGCTCCGGCGGCAGCCAGCACGGCGGCAGCGGCGGCGGGACCCGCGCCGGCGGCGCCGTCGTCGCCTCGCTCGCCCCCGGCGCCCTCCCGACCTGATCCGGCGCCTCCCGCACCCGCACCCGCGACGCCTCCGGCGGCTCCCCCGCAACCAACGCCAAACACCATCGCGCCGGAGCCACCCACGCGGACCGAGGACAAGAGCGATCATGGCGGCAAGGGTGGCAAGGGCGGCAAGGGCGACCATGGGGGCAAGGGCGATCACGGCGGCAAGGGCGGGCATGGCGACAGAGGTTGGGACGGCGATGGCGGCCGTCACGGTGGCGGCGGGCGTTCCGGCGGCCGGGGCTCCCGCGACGGCGGGCAGCGTTCGGATTTCGGGTCGAGGGACACTCCGGACACGGGTACTGAGAGCGATCAGCGAGGCAGCAGCCGATGAAGCGGCTGCGGCGGCGGCTCGGGCATCGGCCCAGGCTTCCCGTGTTGACCCGAGCCCAATCCATCGCGCTCGCCTTCGGCTTCGCTCTCGTGGTTTTGTGCACCGCCTTCCGTATCGCCGACCCGTATAACCTGCGGCTCGCCCGCGAACTCGTCTTCGACGCGTTCCAGCGCGCCGAGCCGCGTGCGGACAGCGACGTTCCCGTGCGGGTCGTCGATATCGACGAGGCGTCGCTTGCGCGCCTCGGCCAATGGCCCTGGCCCCGCAGCGAGCTTGCCCGATTGGTCGAGCGACTGAGTGGGCTTGGCGCCGCCGCCATCGCGTTCGACATGGTCTTTCCGGAACCCGACCGTCTGTCGCCGGCACGCCTGGTCGAACAGCCGGAGGTGATGGCGGCTTTCGGCGTCGACCGGTCGCTCTCCGCGCTGGTGCCCGATTACGATCGGTCCTTCGCGGCGTCGCTCGAGGGCAAGCCCGTGGTTCTGGGCTTCGCGGCGATCCCGGGCGTCAACGACGAACGCCCCGGGCTGAAGGCCGGAATGGCGTTCACCGGGCAGGACCCGCGAATGGCGCTGCCTTCGTTCTCCGCCGCGACCCGCAATTTGCCGGAACTCGACGCGGCGGCGCGCGGGGTGGGCGCCATCACCGTCAGCCCGCTCGACACGCACGGCGTGATCCGCCAGCTGCCGCTGCTGTGGAACGGCGGCGCGCGCATCTATCCGAGCCTCGTTCTCGAAACGCTGCGAGTGATGCACAAGGACTCGACGCTGCTCGTTCACAGCCGAAACGAAGAGCCGTTCGCGGTCACGAATGTGCGGGTCGGTCCTTATGACATTCCCACCACCTCGTCGGGCGAATTGCGGGTGCGGTTCGGCCGTGAGAGTCGCGACCGGGTCGTGTCGGCCTGGAGCGTGCTCTCGGGCGCGGACGATGCCGGACTGCGTCCGCTCATCGACGGCCATGCGGTTTTCGTCGGGACGTCCGCCACCGGTCTCTACGACCACCGCGTGACGCCGCTGGGCGACAGCGTGCCGGGGGTGCTGGTGCAGGCCCAGGCGCTCGAGCAGATCCTGGCGGGCGAACATCTGCGGCGTCCCGATTGGGCGGACCCGCTGGAATGGGCATGGATGCTCGCTCTCGCAGGATTGACGACCCTCGTCGCCGTGCTATGCGCGCCCATCACCGCGCTCTGCTATGGCGGCGCGATGGCGGCGCTCACCTGCGTCGGCGCGTGGATCGCGTTCAGCCGGGGAGGGGTGCTGCTGGACCCCACGTCCTCCTGCGCCACCGGCCTGTTTCTCTACGTGTCGATGATCTCGTTTCGCTACTTCGTGTCCGACCGCGACAGGCGGTTCGTGCGCCAGGCCTTTTCCCGCTACGTCGCGCCCTCCTATCTGGCGCAGATCGAGAAGAATCCCGCGAGTCTCCGGCTGGGAGGGGATGAGCGGTCGATGACGATCCTGTTCGTCGACATTCGCGGCTTCACGGCGTTGAGCGAGAGGCTGTCCCCGACCGAGGTGGTCGAGTTCCTCAACACCCTGTTCGGTCGCCTGAGCACGGACATTCTCGCCGAGGGCGGCACCATCGACAAATATATCGGCGATTCCATCATGGCGTTCTGGAACGCGCCGCTGCAGATGCCGGATCACGCCGCGCGTGCCTGCCGGGCCGCGTTGCGGATGCGCGAGACGCTGCGCGAGCTCAACGAAACCGATGCGTTTCACTTCCGCCGGCGGCCCGATCCGCTCTCCGATGTGGCAATCGGCATCGGCATCAATGTGGGACCGGCGCTGGTCGGCAATATGGGTTCGGAAAGTCGCTTCAACTACTCGGTCGTCGGCGATGCGGTGAACGTGGCGTCGCGGGTCGAGGGTCAGGCCAAGCCGCTCGCGGCGGATGCGCTGGTGGCCGAAAGCGTCTCGGTGGCGGCAAGCGACTTCGCCTATCTGGAAGTCGGCGCGCTGGATCTGCGCGGCAAGCGCGAGAAGGAAAAACTGTTCATCCTGGTGGGCGACCCCGACACCGCGCGCACGGTCGATTTCCTCGCCTTGAAAGCGTGCCACACGGAGCTTCTGGCCAATATGGAGAACCCCGTCGTCGCGCGCCGCAGGCTCTCGGAATGCATGCGCCTGAGCGATCTCTCGTTTCCCGACCTGCGTGCCTTCTACGCACGGCTCGGCGAGCGGCTCGAAGCGGCGACCTCCGACTTGCGGCGCTACGGGACGACCTAGATTCTTCTCAAGCCGGCGAACATTTGGGGCATCTGCAGCCATGCGGCCGGATGAAGGTGTCGAAATAGCTCTTGCCGTAATTGTACGCGATCTCCTCGCCGGGCTTGATGCGTTTCTTGGCCATGATGCGGATGCGCCCGCGGGAGATGATCGGTTCGGCATTGGGCCGGCACGCATGGTTGATGTAGCGCGCGACGTTCCAGCGCGGCGAGCCGTCGACCGTCCAGCGGCTGTTGACCTCGAACAGATAGCGCGCGCCCGCCCGGTCCTCGACCTCGGCGTTCGGAATCTTGCGGCCCACATATTCGACGATGAACGCGCCCTTTTCGATCACATCGGTGGCGAACAATCCGAGACCGGTTTTCGAACGACCGACGCGGAAGGGGGGCTCTGGCAATTTGCTGGGCATCGAGATTCGTGTCTCCGGGCGTCGTTCTGTCGAGCAGGCGGTGTCGGGGATGTCGCGCCATTGGTCAAGTCACCGCAAGGGCGTGTCATGCGCGGGAAGCAAGGGAGGCACCCGGCCGCAGGGTTGCAACTCGACGGCGCGCTCCTACAACTAGCACCTCGCACGCGCCCGGACCGGGCGCGAAAGGTCGGGCATAAGGATCATCCATGAGCGCGCTGTTCACCCCCTATCGCGTCGGTTCTCTCGAAATGAGAAACCGCATCGTTATCGCGCCCATGTGCCAATACTCGGCCGAAGACGGCTGCGCGACGGATTGGCACACGATTCATCTGGGCAATCTCGCGCTCTCGGGAGCAGGTCTTCTGATCATCGAAGCGACCGCGGTTGTCCCCGAGGGGCGCATCAGCCCCGACGACCTCGGTCTCTGGTCCGACGAGACCGAGGCAGCGCTCGCGCGGGTTCTCGAATCCGTGCGCCGGCATTCCGACATGCCGATCGCGATCCAGCTCGCCCATGCGGGACGAAAGGCCTCCACCCATGTGCCCTGGGCGGGCGGCGGGCAGATCCGGCCCGATCAGGATCGCGGCTGGCAAACCGTGGCGCCGTCCGCCGTGCCGTTTGCCCCGCAGGACAACCCGCCTCTGGCGCTCGACCGCGACGGCCTCGCGCGCGTTCGCGATGCCTTCGTCACGGCGGCGAAGCGATCGGCGCGGCTCGGCCTCGACGCCATCCAGCTTCACGGCGCGCACGGCTATCTGCTGCATCAATTCCTCTCGCCTCTCGCCAACCTGCGCGACGACGAATATGGCGGCAGCCTCGAAAACCGGATGCGCTTTCCCCTGGAAGTCTTTGATGCGGTTCGCGAAGCGTTTCCCGCCGGCAAGCCCGTCAGCATGCGGGTGTCGGGAACGGACTGGGCGGAAGGCGGCTGGGACATCGAACAGACCATAGCGTTCGCGAAGGCCCTCGAGGCGAAAGGCTGCGATGCCGTCCACGTGTCGAGCGGCGGCCTGAGCCAGGCGCAGAAGATTCCCGTCGGCCCGAGCTTTCAGGTGCCGCTGGCGCGCGCGGTCAAGCAGGCGACCAATCTTCCCACCATCGCGGTGGGTCTCATCACCGGCTACGATCAGGCCGAAGCCATTATCGGAACCGGCGACGCCGATTGCGTGGCCCTCGCGCGCACCATTCTGTACAACCCCCGCTGGCCCTGGCATGCCGCCGCTCATCTGGGCGCCCGCGTCAAGGCGGCCAACCAGTATCTGCGCTCACAGCCGGCGGGCCACCGTCAACTCTTCGACGTGTGACATCGAAGGTTACTGAGAGCTGCCAGGCGAGGTCGGCGCGCGCGTCGTCGATCCCTGCTCCTTGACGCGGTCGAGCATCAGCAAGGCCGCGTCGACGCAGGACCGTGTCGATTCCCGGTCGCCGCAGACCACGCGAAGTTGCGTGTCGCCACTGCGAAGAAAGAATTTCGCGCCGCCGGATTCGCCGCCGCGGCTTTCGTCGTGCTCGCGCATGACGCGTCCGCGCCATTCGCCGAAATCGCGCCCGCGCTCTGCGCCGCCACCACCGCCGCGCCCCTCGTACCACCCGCGACCGCCACCATCTTCACGCTCGCGCGACGACGTCTGACTGAAGGCGGATGTGGTCACCAAAGCGAGGCCCGCGGCCAGGATAAGCGTCTTCCGCATTTTTGATCTCCCTGATCTTGTAAGCGTCATAAGATGCTGACGTGAACCTGACGCGAGGCCCTTGGTTCCTCACAAAGGCTTCCGGAAACCACCAGCGCTCTCACGCGATGGCGCGGGGTTTTCCGGGAACGCCCGGCGCGCATTCGAGGGAGACGCGATCCCACTTCCCGCATTCCGCCGCCGCCGCATAAGTCGTCTCGAGAAAGTCGAGCAGCAGCGCATCGGGGTCGCTTGCCTGCCGAACGACGTCGTAGGGCAGGATGAACTCGCCGAGAGCAGGGTCGAAATGCGCGCCGGGCGTCACCGGCCTGTCGCGAAACCCGGCCGGCTCGGGATACGCGTACGAATAGAAGGCTGCCTGCGGAAACGCCTCGCTTCCCGGCCAGAAGCCGGCGCTGCTGACCTCGTGCGAATAGGCCTCGCGGGTGACGGCATCCGGCAGGCCCGGCACGCCGCCGGGATGCAGCGGTGCCGGGCGTCCGGAAAAGCGCGTCACCGCGAGGTCGAAACTGCCCCAGAAAAGGTGGACCGGACTGGCCTTTCCGAGAAAAGCGCTGCGGAACAGCCCGAAAACGCGGTCGATCCGGATGAGGGCGCGCCAGAAGCGGTGAGCGGCCGCGGGTTCGTAGGTGGCATGGACGCGATCCTGAGAGAACGGGATCGGGTCCGGCACCTCGTTGGGGATCTCGTTGATCGCCACCGTGACGCCCAAGCGCTGAAGCGCGGCGAGAAGCGTCTCATAGAACTCCGCGACCGATTGCGGCGCGAGAGCGAAGCTCTCTTCATCGCCGCTGCTCGATCGCGCGAGGAGGCGGTGTCCGGCGAAGTCGAATTCGACGTCGAAGATTTCGGACCCCGCGGGAATGGGCCCGGTTCCGAGGCCCCGCGCGGTCACGTAGAGCGGCACCTGCCAACCGTGGTTGAGCCAGGGCGTCTGCGCCAGGCGGATCTTGCCGACGATCTGCGTCCACAATTGAAGGGTGGCGGCGGTGTCGCGCCATTCGGCATAGGGCAGGGTCGGCCAAGTCTCGTCTGGCATGAACGTGTTCCCTTCGCGGACCGGTTCATCGTCGCAGGATTATAGCGGGCTGAAGGCGCGCTTCCATCGCACTGGCGATCACGGTTGATTGTCGGGGCCCCTTGCGGATCGCTGTCCGCTCCCCATATCAGGCCTATCCCAGCGGTCATTGCGAGGACTTCGAAGCGGCAGGCGTTACTGTTTGGCTTCGATGAGATCGGGTCAGGACGAATGTACTCCGGCTCGATCGTTCCAGCGCTCGCCTAACGATGCGAGCGCCCGTCGGGATTCCCAATCAGCCCAGGCCCGTAGTCGACGTGGCGCGCGAGTTATTCCCCGCGCGACGTCCCGGAGCCTGGGCTTTTTTTGTGCCCGAGAGGCAATCCGGCCGAATCCGCCGTGACTCTAGGGAAATTGACATCAAGAATTGCAATTAGTTTCAAAATTCATCTCAAGACTGCAGAGTTTACAGAATTTTTACTAAAATTGAGTGAAACGTTATTCTAATTCTTTACTGTTATGTCATTACACATATATTCCGTTGGGCGAGGCCAAACGAAATCAGAAAAGGCCGCTCGCTAACCTCATTGGAGACGGACATGTCGGTTCATTTTTATATTCCTCTTGTCGCAGTTGCTCTCGGATTCTCTACGGCATCGATCGCCCATGCGAGCGAGATGTCCAACGGTCTCAGCACCAACGGTCTCAGCACGAACGGTCTCAGCACGAACGGCCTCAGCACGAACGGCCTGAGCACGAACGGCCTGAGCACGAACGGCCTCAGCACCAATGGCCTCAGCACGAACGGTCTCAGCACCAACGGCCTGAGCACGAATGGCCTCAGCACGAACGGTCTCAGCACCAATGGCCTCAGCACCAACGGCCGGGACGTGAATGCGAGCCGCCTGCAGCTCGATTCYGTGGTTCTCAGCGACGGGTCGGTCGTCGTTTTCCAGTGATCCCTTGCGTCCCTTCTTGCGGATGAATCTCTCTGTCTGGGGGAGGTTCGAATTGAGCCTCCCCCATGCGCAATATCGTCAGCACGTTATTTGTCGTTGCCCTAAGCTTTTGCTTTCTCCCGATCGACAAGGCCGCGGCCTTGAGCGGCCGTTTCCAGGTGGAGCGCTCCGAGTTCGTGCTGCGCCTCGACGACGGACGGGTTTTGCAACGCCGGCAATTGATCGGCCTCACCCTGAGGCTCTCGGGCCAGGATTCAGGTTCGGAGATCCGCATCGCGGAGATCGGTGAGGACGACGCGGCGGCGCGCGGGCCTGTCACGCTCTACCGTCTGGCTGCCATCCATTCCGCCGATCGGCCGCCTTCCGATCTGTGCGAGCCTGACGTTCGCGGTCGTCGCGTGGGATTTCCCCTTTCCAATCCTTCGGGCGGCTTCGATTTCGTCTGCACCAGCGGCGCCGCCGGAAAATGCGTCCTGATGGGATATCGCCCATGGGAGGCCACGGACGAGGTACCGCTCGCGTCGCTGCATCGGGCCTGCGTGCATATGCTGCGCGCCGATTATGGTGGCGACGACCGGCCGACCACGCGCAACGGCACCGCGGTCGATATCTATGACCGGTTCGGCATCCAATCGCCCGACATGCGGCCCGACATGAGTTTCGAGGCCGCATGGAGCGAGGACGGCGCGGTCTGCGTCGCTCATCCGCGCATTCGCCAAAACATCACGCTCGGCGCGCTGGCGGAACGCCACGACCATCTGGCGGGCCGTCTCGGTCCGCTCGCCTGCACCGAGGAGGCGATGCGGGCGGCGCCGAAGGCCATTCTCTTCAACCGATCGGTCGGCCACGACTGAGCCGCGACTGGCGCCCGCATGCCCGATGAAGCTTGCCGCAGGGGATGTTTTCCCCCACAGAGGCGGTCGGCAGTTTCGGGGGCGTGATTCATGTACGGCATTTCTCTCTTCGATCTCACGTGGCTCGCGGTCTCGATGCTTGCGGCCGGCGCGCTGACGGGGCTGCTCGCCGGCGTCTTTGGCGTGGGCGGCGGCGCGGTGGCGGTGCCGATCCTCTATGAATTGTTCCGGCTGGTCGGCGTGCCCGAAGAGGTGCGGATGCCGCTTTGCGTCGGCACCTCGCTGGCGATCATCATCCCGACCTCGATCCGCTCCTTCCGCGCCCATCACGCCAAGGGCGCGGTCGACATGTCGATCCTGCGGGTCTGGGCGGTGCCGGTCGTCGTCGGTGTCATCATGGGCAGTTTCATTGCCCGCTATGCGCCGGCCGATCTCTTCAAGACGGTCTTCGTGGTGGTCGCGGGCGTCTCCGCCATCCGCCTGCTGTTCGGAAAGGATACGTGGCGCTTCGGCCTCGACATGCCGGCCAAGCCAATCATGGTGGTCTACGGCTGGCTCATCGGCGTSCTGTCGGCCCTGATGGGGATCGGCGGCGGCCAGCTCTCGAACCTGTTCATGACCTTCTACAACCGGCCGATCCATCAGGCGGTCGCCACGTCCTCCGGGCTCGGCATCCTCATCTCGATCCCCGGCGCCATCGGCTACATCTATGCGGGTCTGCCCCGCGCGGCCCAATATCCCGACGTGATGGCGCTGCAATTCCCCATGGCGCTCGGCTATATCTCGCTTTTGGGACTGGCGCTGTTCGTGCCCACCAGCACCTGGATGGCGCCCATCGGCGCACGGTTCGCCCACACCCTCTCGAAGCGCCGGCTCGAAGTCGCCTTCGGCATCTTCCTGCTCCTCGTGTGCGTGCGCTTCGCCCTGAGCCTGATTTTCTAGAAGAGGGCGGCCTTCTAGGCGCCCTTGCCGCGCAGGATCAGGCGGTTGCCGCGCACCTCGTAGGAGGCGAGGCGCTCCAGAAACGACATCCCCAACAGGTTGACCTGCAGCACCCCGGCCTTGGCCACCAGCGCCCTGACGTTGCGCTCGGTGATCGGCCCGACGGCAAGCGACGCGATGGTGACGGGGGCGGCGAGCGCCAGCCCGTTCGCCGTCGAGACGGGGATGGAATAATGGAGGCTCTCCGGCTTGACCCCGAGGCTCTCGGCGTCCTCGGCGCGCAGCACGATGGTGCTGGCGCCGGTGTCGAAGATGAAGCGCGCCTCCCGCCCGTTGACCCGGCCCGAGACCAGAAAGGTGCCGTCGCTGCGGCGCGCCGCCACCACCTCGCCCTCTGGCGTGACGACAGTGCGACCCGCCGCGACATCGCCGATGGTGCGGTCGATCACGGTCTGGAATTCAGAGCGCGAATGGTAGAGGACGAGCGCGCCGATGATGAGGCCGGAGGAAATCGCCACGGCCTGGATCCCGTGCGTCCAGTGCTGGCCGAACCCATCCACGACCGTCGCGGCCAGAATCAGCGTGAAGCCGAAGAAGCCGACCACCAGCGCGGCATCCCGTGGCGTGAGCCCCGCGATGTCCTGCTCCCCGAGCGACCCGATGAGGAACGACGCGGCGATGAGAATTACGCCGGCGCCACGGATGCCCGGCATGCTCATTTGGTCTTCTCGTCCCCGGTGGAAAACGCCGCGCGCATCCGCTCCGGCAGGGTCGCCATGATGGCGAGGCGCTCTTCCTCGCTCAGACGAAACCACCGGGTGATCTCCTCGCTCGTGCGGCCGCAACCCTCGCACAGGCCGGTTTCCGGGTCGAGGATGCACACCCGGATGCAGGGGCTGGAAGCGCGGGTCATCATCTGCGGTTTATGTCGGCATCATCGAAGCGCGATCAAGAGACCGATCAGCGCGGCGATTTCGGCGAGCTGCTGCGTGGCGCCCGCGATGTCGCCGGTCTGTCCCCCGAGATGCCTCTCGGCAAACCGCGTCATGAACCAGCCGACAGCACCCGCGAAGGCGATCATCAAGCTGCTGCCCGCGAGGGGGAATTCCGTCAGGAAGCCAAGCGCCCATGCGAGGCCGGCCGCGAGGGCAGCGGCGAACAAGGAGGCCTCCCGGCCCGGCCGCCCGACCGCGTGAGCGGCGCCGTCCGAGCGGGCGGGGGGCAGGAAGGACAGCGGCATCAACGCGGCGGTTCGCGACAGGGAGGCGGCGATGGCCAAGGCCAGCATGGCGTCGAGGGCCGTGCTGCGGCCTGCGATTTCCGCGAGCGCGCCGATTCGCAAGGCGAAGGCCAGGACCAGCGCCGAGGCGCCGAAGGAGCCGATGCGGCTGTCGCGCATGATCTCGAGGCGACGCTCCCGCGTCGTCCCGCCGAAACTGTCGGCGGTGTCGGACAACCCATCCTCATGCAGGCCGCCGGTCATGAGCGTCAGAGTCGCGACCGCCAAAGCGGCCGACAGAAAGGGGCCGAAAGCGAGGCCCAGGCCCAGGACCAGGACGAGACCCGGCAGAATCGCAATGATCAGGCCGGCAACGGGGACGACCCGCACGAGATCGGAAAAGGCCGGCGCCGCATGAGCGTCCCCCGATTCGAAGGGAAGCCTGGGAACCGGGAGGCGCGAGAAGAACCGCACCGCCTGCGCGATCCCGACCAGCCACCGCCGCCATGAATCGGGCGCGGCGCGGCCTCTCTGGTGGATTTGGTCTGACATGCTTCACCCCGCACGGAACGCCCGCTATAGGTCACGCCTCTTCGAATTCCGCAATGCCCCGATGGGCTGGAGCCACCATGACCGACGAAGCCGGCACCCCTTTCGACGATATCCGCCGCCTGATCGCCACCATGCCCGGGCCGGATGAGGACGCGGTCGAGGCGGTGCGCGCCCGCGACCGGCAATTGACCAAGCCCGCCGGCAGCCTCGGCCGGCTGGAATGGCTGCCCGAATGGGTGGCGGCGTGGCAAGGCCGGTCGCCCTCGATCGACCGTCCCATGGTCTGCGTCTTCGCCGGCAGCCACGGCGTCGTGGCGCGGGGCGTCTCGGCATTTCCCCCGGAGGTGAACCGCCAGATGCTGGAGAATTTCGCGGCCGGCGGCGCCGCCATCAACCAGATCTGCGCCGATCTCGGCCTCGGCTTCAAGGTCTTCGACCTCGCCATCGACTTGCCGACCAACGATATCGTCGAGGACGCCGCGATGGACGAGAAATCCTGCGTCGCCACCATGGCGTTCGGGATGGAATCGCTTGCCGGCGGCACGGACCTCCTGGCGGTCGGCGAGATGGGCATCGGCAACACCACCATCGCGGCGGCCATCTACACCGCCCTTTATGGCGGCGACGCCGCCCATTGGGTCGGGCGCGGCACGGGTGTCGACGACGAGGGCGTGAAGCGCAAGATCGCCGCCGTCGAGGGCGCGATTGCGCGCCACCGCGAGCATCTGGGCGATCCCCTCGAAGTTCTGCGCCGTCTCGGCGGACGCGAGATCGCCGCCATCGCGGGCGCGATTCTCGCGGCGCGGTTGCAGCGCATCCCGGTGATTCTCGACGGCTACGTCACGACCGCCGCCGCCGCCATTCTTCACGCCATCCACCCCGCGACCCTCGACCATTGCGTCGCCGGCCACCTCTCGGCGGAAGGTGCTCACCAGGACGTGCTCCAGCGTCTCGGCAAGATCCCCCTTCTGGCGCTGGGCATGCGTCTGGGCGAGGGCTCGGGCGCGGCTCTGGCGGCCGGGATTGTCAAAACTTCCGTAACGGTGCATCGTAACATGGCGACGTTCGGCCAGGCCGGAGTATCGGAACGGTTGTGATCCATGTTTCGAGGCGGAAGCAGCAATTCTCTGACGCGAAGCCGGCTGCGCACCAGCGGGGTCCTTTCGCTCCTCGTGGCCACCGGCTTTGCCGGCTGTGCGAGCCTCGTTCTCACCCCGAGCGGCCGGGTTCTCGAAGGCCGGGCCATCGCCACCGACGGGGATTCGATCCGCATCGACAGCACCAGAATTCGCCTCAAGGGCATCGATGCGCCCGAACTCGAGCAGCGCTGCCAGCGCGGCGGAAAACCGTATTCCTGCGGTGAGATGGCACGGGACGCGCTTCTGTCGCTCGTCCTGCGCAATCAGGTCCGATGCCGCTCGGCCGGCCGCGACAAGTACAAGCGCGTGCTGGCGAAATGCTTCGTCGGCGATGTCGATCTCGGGTCCCGGATGGTGGCGTCCGGATGGGCTCTCGGCTACGGCGATTATGCGCCGCAGGAGAGGGCCGCCATGGCGCAACGGGCGGGCCTCTGGGCCGGGTCCTTTGACACCCCGCGCGATTGGCGGCGGCTTCACCCGATGGACCAATAGGCAGCGACGTCCTGTCGGGTCGAAAAACCGAGCCCGGCACCCTATCTGTCGGCAGATGTCCTCTCCTGCCGATTTCGATACCCTGTCCCGCCAATTGCGGGCCTGCCGGATTTGCCGCGACGCGCCGCTCTATGGGGCCGCTCTTGCTCACGAACCACGTCCCGTGCTCCAGGGCAGCGCCTCGGCGCGCCTGTGCATCGCAAGCCAGGCGCCGGGCACCCGGGCCCATGCGAGCGGCCGGCCTTTTTCCGATCCGTCGGGCGTGCGGCTGCGGTCCTGGCTCGGCATCGACGAGACCGCCTTCTACGATGCCGCTCAGGTGGCAATCGTGCCGATGGGCTCGTGCTTTCCCGGGCAGGATGCAAAGGGCGGGGACTTGCCGCCCCGCCGGGAATGCGCCGAGGCGTGGCGCGTGCCGCTGTTCTCGGCCTTGCCGAATCTCGAACTCATCCTGGTGATCGGCCAATACGCCCAGGCCTGGCATCTCGGCGACGATTTCCGCGACGGGCTGACCCGAACGGTCGAACGGTGGCGGGAAATCCTTGCCGCGCCGCGTCGCCCGCGCGTCCTGCCGATGCCGCATCCCTCCTGGCGCAACAATGGCTGGCTGAAACGAAATCCCTGGTTCGAAGCTGAGCTTTTGCCGGTGCTTCGGGCGGAAGTCCGCTCTATGCTGGCGCGTCATCAGCAGGAGAATGCCGCATGAGCCTGACGACCCTGCGCTGCGCGACCGAAGGCGCCGTTGCGACCGTCGCGCTGTCGCGGCCCGACAAGCTGAATGCGCTCAACGGCGCGATGCATCGGGAATTGCGCGAGGCGCTGGCGCATTTCGCGCAGGACGATTCCATCCGCGTCGTGGTGCTGACTGGCGAGGGCAGGGGCTTCTCGTCGGGGCAGGATCTCACCGAGGATCTGCCGCGCGACGCGAAGGGCCGCATCGATCTCGGGCCTCCGCTCGCCCGTGACTACAATCCCCTGATCCTGCAATTGATGAATCACCCGAAGGTGACGATCGCCGCCTTGAACGGCCCGGCGGTCGGCGCCTCGATGAATATCGCGCTTGCCTGCGACATGGTGGTGGCGGCGCGCTCGGCCTATCTGCAGGAGRCCTTCTCGAAGATCGCCCTCATTCCTGACGCGGGAGGCACATGGATCCTGCCGCGCATCGTCGGGCCGAAACTCGCGCTCGCCTTGATGCTTTCGGCGGAGCCGATCGCGGCGGACGACGCCAAGGCCATGGGGCTGGTGTATCGCGTGTTCGACGACGCGACCTTCCGCGACGAGGTCGCGGCACTGGCGGCCCGGCTGGCGGAGGGCCCGGCGCTCGCCTATCGCCTGACCAAGCAGGCCCTGGCGAAAAGCCTCGGCAACGATGTGGAAACGCAGCTCGCGCTGGAAGCGGAGCTTCAACGAGAGGCCGGCTTCAGCGACGATTTCGCCGAGGGCATCGCGGCGTTTCGCGAGAAGCGCGCCCCGCGTTTCACCGGACGATAGGAGACGGGGATGCGCATCAATTACCTGATCCTCGGTCTCGTGACGCTCCTCGCCGTCGTCGGCCTCTTCGTCACCCGCGATCCCGAACGCTCCGCCGCCCTGTCGCAGATGTATCGCGACGCCGCCCTGTCGGCCGAGACCAAACAGGCGGTGCTGATCCTGCTGGCGCTGGCGATCGGCGGGTTCGTGGCCTTCATGACGCTGGGCCGGCGGTAGGGCGGCGCCGACGCCGATTTACTGAACGGAGACAGGCGTTTCCTTGCCGTCCTTGTCGTGCAGCGCGAAGCGATCGATCATGGTCGCGCTGGCCTCGTTCAGGCCGATGACCGTCACCTCGGCCCCATCCCGGCGCATTTTCAACACCGCCTTGTCGAGAGCGCCGACCGCCGAGATGTCCCAGAAATGCGCGTGGCTGACATCGATGACGATGCGTGCGGGCCGATCGTCGAAATCGAACCCCGCGAGGAAGCTCTCGACCGACGCGACGAAGATCTGGCCGCGAACCGCATAGGCGCATTCCAGCCCGTCCACCGACATGCGGCGTTCGACAGAGACGAGGCGGGCGACCTTGCCGGCGAAGAAGATGCCGGACAGGAGCACGCCGACGAACACGCCCTTGGCGAGATCGTGCGTGGCGATCACCGTGACGACGGTCGCCAACATCACCACCGATGAGGTGATCGGGTTGCGGCGAATATCGACGATGGAGCGCCACGAGAAGGTGCTGATCGACACCATGATCATCACCGCGACCAAAGCCGCCATCGGAATGATGCGCACGAGATCGTCGAGCACCAGGATGAGGAACAGCAGGAAGGCGCCGGCGACGAAGGTCGACAGCCGCCCCCGTCCGCCGGAGCGCACATTGATGACCGACTGGCCGATCATCGCGCAGCCGCCCATGCCGCCGATCAGCGCCGACGCGATATTGCCCGCGCCCTGGCCGATGCATTCGCGGCTCTTGTTGCTGGTGGAGTCGGTCATGTCGTCGACGATCTGCGCCGTCAGCAGCGATTCCAGCAATCCGACCGCGGCGAGCGGGAGCGAATAGGGCAGGATGATCCGCAGCGTCTCGAGATTGAAGGGAACCTGCGGAAAGGCGAGGACTGGAAGCGTCGAGGGCAATTCGCCGAGATCGCCGACCGTGCGCAGATCCATGCCCGTCCACCACGCGATGGTCGTCAGTACGGCGATGGCGACGAGGGGCGAGGGAACGGCTTTGGTGACGAGCGGTAACAGGTAGATGATAGCGAGCCCGGCGGCGATCATCGCATAGGTGAGCGCCGGCACACCGATCAGTTCCGGCAACTGCGCCATGAAGATCAGGATCGCGAGTGCGTTGACGAAGCCGGTGATGACCGAGCGCGAGACGAAATTCATCAGCCGGCCGAGCTTGAGGAACCCGGCGCCGATCTGGATCGCGCCCATCAGGATGGTGGCGGCGAACAGATATTGCAGGCCGTGCTCTTTCACCAGCGTGACCATCAGGACCGCCGTGGCGGCCGTGGCGGCCGAAATCATGCCGGGGCGCCCGCCGACGAAGGCGGCGACGCAGGCGATCGCGAAGGAGGCATAGAGCCCAACCTTCGGGTCGACGCCGGCGATCACTGAGAAGCCGATGGCCTCGGGGATCAGCGCGAGGGCGACGACGATGCCGGCGAGGATGTCGCCACGGATGTTGGAGAACCATTCGCGATAGTCGCGAGAGACGGGGGATTGCATTTTGAATCTGACGGTCAAGGGCAACACGGAGCCGCGCCCGAACGTTCGGGAGCTGAAATCTCCAAAATGTTGCGTTGTCCGGCGGGTCGGCGGCCGGAAGAGCCACCCGGGGTTTCACCGGGTCCTGTCGAATGCCGTTCCCCTGACCCGGATCGGTGCGGCAAGGCAACATGGCAGGCGCAAACCTGCCATGTCGGGGGGATTCATTTTCCAAAGCGCGAAATGAGGCTCGATGTGTCCCAGCGCCGTCCGCCCTTGGCCTGAACGTCCCCATAGAATTGGTCGACGAGGGCGGTGACGGGAAGGGTGGCGCCGTTCTTGCGGGCCTCCGCAAGGCAGATGGCGAGGTCCTTGCGCATCCAGTCGACCGCGAAGCCGAATTCGAACTTGCCCTCGTTCATGGTCTTGCCGCGATTTTCCATTTGCCAGGAGCCGGCGGCGCCCTTGGAAATCACGTCGAGGACCGCCTCGATGTCGAGCCCGGCCTTCTGGCCGAAATGGATGCCCTCGGAGAGTCCCTGGACGATTCCTGCGATGCAGATCTGGTTGATCATCTTGGTGAGCTGCCCCGACCCCGCCGGGCCGAGAAGGCGGCAGGCGCGGGCAAAGCTCATGATCACCGGTTCGGCTCTGGCGAACACCTCGGCATCGCCGCCGCACATGACCGTCAGGACGCCGTTCTCCGCCCCTGCCTGACCGCCGGAGACCGGCGCGTCGATGAAGCCTGCGCCTTTCTCGAGCGCCTTCGCATGCAGATCGCGGGCCACTTCCGCCGAGGCCGTGGTGTGATCGACGAAGATCGCGCCTTGGCCCAGACCTTCGAATGCGCCGTCGGGACCGATGGTCACCTGCCGAAGATCGTCGTCGTTGCCCACGCAGGCGAGGACGAATTCCTGACCCGCGGCTGCCTCCCGCGGAGTGCTCGCGACCGTGCCGCCATGGGCGACGGCCCATTCTTCTGCCTTCGCGGTGGTGCGGTTGTAGATTGTGAGCTCATGGCCTTTGGCCTTGAGGTGGCGCGCCATGGGCGCACCCATGATCCCGAGCCCAATGAAACCGACCTTCGCCATCCGCGTGCTCCCGCATCTCTCATCCGTGTCGCTGATGCGGTTCTAGAACAGGATGGCGGAAAGTGCGAAGCGCTTTTCCGGCGGCTCTATTTGACGTCGAAGGGAAGGTACTTTTCGCGGRTGCGATCGTAGGTGCCGTCGGATTGCAGCGCCGAGAGAGCCGCGTCGAACCGGGCCTTGAGCTCGCTGTCCTCCTGGCGAAGCCCGATGCCGTAGAACTGGCGCGTATAGGCAGGCTTGTCCGGGGCAGCACCCAGGATACGGCAGCATTCACCCTCGCGGCTTTCGAGGAATTTCACCAGGGCCCGCTTGTCGCCGAAGACCGTATCGATGCGGCCGACCAGAAGGTCGAGGGTGGCCTCGACCGGGCTGCCATAGAGCTCGATGGAGGATTGGCGGTAATGGCGCTCGAGGTAATCCGCGTGGTCGCTCCGGATGGTGGTGCCGATCTTCAAATCGGCGAGGCCCTCGGGGGTCAGGTTCTTGATCTCGCTGTCCTTGGGCGCAATGAAGATCGCGGGGATGCGGTAATAGGGCTTCGAGAAGGAAATGCGCTTCTCGCGCCGATTCAGGATCTCCAGGGACGACATGATGGCGTCGTATTCGCGATTGAGGAGCCCGCGCACGATGCCGTCCCACTCGTGCTGCACCAGCACGCACTCGGCTTTCATCTCGTCGCAGAGGGCCTTGGCGAGGTCCACCTCGAAGCCCTGCAATTCGTTGTTCTGGTCGATGAAGTTGAAGGGCGGATAGGCGCCCTCGATGGCGATGCGGATGGGGGCGGGCTGCTGGGCCGATGCCGGCAACGCCACCGCGGACCCGACGGCGAGGGTCAGACACAGCAGCAGCCTCGGCCAGATACGCAGCCCGTTCAGCACAATGGTCAATCCGTGAGCACGCAGCGATATTCGCCGAAAGCCCGCGCCTGTCAATCGAGCCGAAAGCCTATCCCTGCAAGGGGTTGGCACGTTACCCGCCTGTCACGCTCATGTGGCGGCTCAAAGCCGGCCGGGCGTGGCGGCGGTCGATGATGAAATCATGACCCTTGGGCTTTCGCGAAATGGCGTCGGCGATGACCTGCCGGAGGCCCGTATCGTCGTCGGAGGCGCGAACGGGCGCGCGGAGATCGGCGGCGTCCTCCTGGCCGAGACACATGAAGAGCTGGCCCGTGCAGGTGAGCCTGACGCGGTTGCAGCTCTCGCAGAAATTATGCGTCATCGGGGTAATGAAGCCCAGCCGGCCGCCGGTCTCCGCCACGCCCACATAGCGGGCGGGGCCGCCGGTTTGGTGCTCGCTCTCGCTCAAGGTGAAGTGTTGCGCGAGGCGGGCGCGCACGAGCGATAGCGGCAGATATTGATCGACCCGTTCGCCGTCGATCTCCCCAAGGGGCATCACCTCGATCAACGTCAGGTCCATGCCCCGTCCATGAGCCCACGTCAAAAGCGTCTCGATCTCGTCCTCGTTGACGCCCTTCAGCGCCACCGTGTTGATCTTGACCTTCAGACCGGCGCGCTGCGCCGCATCGATCCCGGCGAGCACCTTCGTCAGGTCGCCCCATCGCGTGATGCGGCGGAATTTCGCGTCCTCGAGGGTATCCAGCGACACGTTGATGCGCCTGACCCCGCAGGAGGCGAGATCGGCCGCGTGGCGCGCGAGCTGCGAACCGTTGGTGGTGACGGTCAGTTCGTCGAGGGCGTCGGTCTCCAGATGCCGCGAGAGGGACCGGAACAGGGTCACGATATCCCGCCGCACCAGCGGCTCGCCGCCGGTGATGCGAAGCTTGCGCACGCCGTTTCGCACGAAGGCGGTGCAGATCCGGTCGAGCTCCTCCAGTGTCAGGAGATCGCGCTTGGGCAGAAACGCCATGTCCTCCGACATGCAATAGACGCAGCGAAAATCGCAGCGATCCGTCACCGAGACGCGCAGATAGGTGATCGCGCGCCCGAACGGATCGACAAGCCGCCGGTCGTGATCTGAAAGGGCAGGGGATCCCCGCATACGGGCGCGTTTCCTTGTCTTCTCGGAGGTTGGTGGCTGGCTTGGAACTTAACTCTCAACAGGCTAGCGTCAAATCACCAAACGGGGATGCGATCAATCCATGGCGACCGAACGCTGGCCGACCGAGCTTCGGCTCGCGAAGGACAAGAAGAGCCTCTCCATCGCGTTCGACGACGGCACGGCTTTCGACCTGCCAGCCGAGTATCTGCGCGTGACCTCGCCATCGGCGGAGGTGCAGGGCCACAGCCCGGCCCAACGCAAGACCGTGCCGGGCAAGCGCAACGTCCAGATCATCAGCGTGCTGCCGGTGGGCAATTATGCCGTCCGGCTCGTCTTCGACGACATGCACGACACCGGCATCTTCGGGTGGAACTACCTGTTCGAGCTCGGCACCGAGCGCTCGACGCGGTGGCAGGCTTACCTGGACGAGCTTTCGGCGAAGGGGCTGGCGCGAGAGCCGCGATAAAGGATGGTCCACGAACGTAGCGCCGCATCGCATTTTGATATATGACATTGATATCATATATGGAGGCAAAATGCGCATCCTCGTCGACATAAAAGATCCGCAGATCAAGGCGCTGGACGATTGTGCCCATCGCGAAAAGAAATCCCGCTCAGCCCTCATCCGGCAGGCCATCGATGAATTGTTGGCGCGCAGGAAAGCCGGCGACGCCAAGGACGCCTTCGGGATATGGGGCGACAGGAAGGTCGACGGGCTCGATTATCAGGAGAAGGTCAGGGGCGAATGGTAAAGGCGCTCTTCGACACCAACATCTTGATCGACTACCTCAATGCTCTTCCGGAAGCCCGGTCGGAACTCGGGCGATATGAGCACAAGGCCATCAGCGTGATCACGTGGATGGAGGTGATGGTCGGCGCCGCGGCCCCCGTTCAGGCGGTGACAAGGTCGTTCCTGGACAGCTTCCAGATTGTCGAATTGCGCGGCGATATCGCCGAACGCGCGGTCGAACTCCGCAGAGCCCATCGGATCAAGCTTCCCGACGCCGTCATATGGGCCTCGGCGATCACGGAGGGCGCCATTCTGGTGACGCGGAATATCAAGGATTTTCCGGCCGAACTTCCGGGGATCCGCGCCCCTTACAGGATCGATCCCCAGCGGAACTGATCCCCGAATTCGTATCCGGGGATCGCCGAGGGTTTTCGCTGTGCTCTTAACGCTGGACGACGACCCGCGCGCCGACCTTGGCGCGGCTGTAGAGGTCCGTCACGTCCTCGTTGGTCATGCGGATGCAGCCGGAGGAGACCGCCTCGCCGATGGTCTCGGGCTCGTTGGAGCCGTGGATGCGATAGATGGTGCTGCCGATATAGAGGGCGCGCGCGCCGAGCGGATTGTCCGGGCCGCCGGCCATGTGGCGCGGCAGATCCGGGCGGCGCTTCAGCATGGCGGCCGGCGGACGCCAATCCGGCCATTCGCGCTTCATCGTGACCGAATGCGCTCCGCCCCACTGGAAACCGGGACGCCCGACGCCGACGCCGTAGCGGACGGCCTTGCCGTCGCCGAGGACGTAATAGAGACGCCTCTCGCTCGTGGACACCACGATGGTGCCGGGAGCGTGGCGCGCGTCGAACGAGACGATCTGGCGCGGTACCGGAGAGGCCTGGGCGCGGACCGATTCTTCGACGCTGTAGAGGGGCTGACGGGTCAGCGGATCGATTGCAGTAAATGCTGCGGCCGGCGTCGCGAGAGCGGCGAAGGCACAGACAAGCCCGGTCAGGGCGGCGCGGTTGCGTCCCATAATTGCCTCGAAATAACCAAGTTTCGCTACTGGTTGGAAATAGCTCAACGCAACAGCCGCGTTTGAGATCCGCTGCATAACAGAGGTTTCGGCCGGAACGCCATAGTCACGCTGCCTTCTTTTCGCCTTGTCGTAAGCAAGGCGTTAAAGCAAAGCTGCCATGATTGGGAACGTGAGAACTTGTCGAGGCTTTCGCCGCAATGGCTTGACGGCAGGGGAAAAACGACACTAGAAGGCGCTAGTCAGGGCGCGTAGCTCAGCGGGAGAGCATTCGCTTCACACGCGAAGGGTCACAGGTTCAATCCCTGTCGCGCCCACCATTTCTTCCTGACGGCTTTAATTCACATTTGCGCGAGCGTGCGCATCACGCCACCGTCCCGGGGCGTCAGGCGGCTGCTTTGCAGGTCAGCGCCGAAACCGATTCGAACAATTCGTCGAAATGCTCGATCACCCGATCGGGACCCAAAAGACGCACGGGCGTTTCGGTGTAGCCGAACGGGACGGCGATGACCGGGATGCGGGCATTGCGGGCGGCCACGATGTCGGTGTTCGAATCGCCCACCATCACGGCGCGGCGCGGGTCGCCGCCCGCCCGCGCGATCGTCATGGTGATGTGGCGCGCGTCGGGCTTGAAATACGGAAACGTATCGCGGCCCGCATTGAAGGCGAACCTTTGGCCGATGCCGAGTTCGGCGAGCAGCTTGACCGAATGCGCCTCCACCTTGTTGGTGCAGATGGCGAGAAGAAATCCCGCGGATTCCAGTCGGTCGAGCGCGCCCTCGACGCCGGGGAACAACGTGGTGTCGACGCAGATATTGTCGCCGTAATGGACCATGAAGCGGTCGAACAACGCTTCGAGATGGTCGGGTGCGAGATCGCGCCCCTCGCTTTCGAAGCCGCGTTCGATGAGCGCGCGTGCGCCGGCGCCGATCATGTCGCGCGCCCGTTCCACCGGCAGGGGCGGCAGGCCTTCCTGATCGAGAATCACGTTGAGGGTCGCCACGAGGTCGCCGGCGGTGTCGGCCAGCGTCCCGTCGAGATCGAAGACGGCGATAGGCGGGGCAAAATTGGCCATCGGTCTCGGCTACCTCCACATGACGAGAGAATCAAGCTTTGGAATGGTATGATCGTAAGGTTGATTCGATCTTACCAGCGGGAGTTTTGAATGCGTTTTGTTGGCTCGAGGGCGCTTTTTTCGGCGCTGGCACTGGGGGGAAGCCTCGCGCTCGCGGCTGCGGGATCGCCCGTCGCGGCGGCCCCGTTCGATTTCGTTCCCGCTCCCCAGACCGACCTCAACCGCATCTACCGGATCGACCGCTTCAGCGGCGAGATCAGCTCGTGCCAATACGGCCTGCAGGAGGGCACCATCGGCGTGACCCTGTGCTTCGCGTCGGGTGAGGGCGCAGGCCCGCAAGTACCTGGGGAATATGGACTTGTGGCTTCCAAGCATGAACGCGAAGGCGGAGTCTTCCGGGTCAATTTCCGCACCGGCGACATGAGCATCTGCTACGTTTTCGACGACAAGGTCGTGTGCACCCCACAGGCCAGCCCCGCCTCCGCCGCCCCTGCGAGCACCGCCCCGGCCTCGACCCCGAGCAGCCGCCCGGGCGCCGGAGCCTCTCCCCAGCGCCCCTGATGGGCCGGAGCATGATGTCGCCGAAAACCCGGTTCACAGGTTTCTGCGTCATGCACTAGTGTCGCGCGCCGATGAAACCTTCTTTCTTCCGCGGGGGGCGCTGTGCTAGACGGCGTTCGCGGCCCGGGCTGTTTCGAACCCGGCCGCCAGACCATTGCGACGAGCGACCAGGGATCTTCTTGTGAGCGATCAACTCAAACGGGCCGCAGCCGAACGCGCCGCCGCTCTCGTCACCGACGGGATGCGGCTCGGCATCGGCACGGGTTCGACGGCGGCGCTTTTCGTCCGCGCCCTGGGTGACCGGGTGCGGGCGGGGCTGAAGGTCGTAGGCGTTCCCACCTCGGAGGCGACCCGGACGCTCGCGACCGCCGAGGGCATCGTGCTCACAACCCTCGACGACATGCCCGAACTCGACCTCACCATCGACGGCGCCGACGAAATCGACGACCAGCTCCGCCTGATCAAGGGCGGCGGCGCAGCCCATCTGCGCGAAAAGATCGTGGCCGCGGCGAGCGCCCGGATGCTGGTGATCGCAGACGGCTCCAAGCATGTCTCGACCCTGGGGCGCTTTCCCCTGCCGATCGAGGTGGTGCCGTTCGGCCTCAAGGCCACCGAAATCGCCATCGCGAAGCTTCTGAAAAGCCAGGGGCTCCCGCAGGATTTGCGCCTGCGCAAGACCGCCGACGGATCGCCTCTGGTGACCGATGGCGGCCATTTCATCCTCGACGCGCATCTGGGCCGTATCGAGCGGCCGGAGGCGCTGGCCGATGCGCTGAACCGCATTCCGGGCGTCGTCGAGCACGGTCTCTTTCTCGGCCTCTGCACGGGGGCGATTCTCGCCACCGGCGACGGGCTCGTCGAACTCGGTCAGGTTTGACCATGACATCTATTCAGCTTGGAGCTACCCCCATGATCCGTTCCGCTACCCGCCTCGTTGCGACGACCTTCGCGCTGGCTCTGCTCGCAGCCCCCGCCTTTGCCCAGACTGCCGCTCCTCTGACGCCAAGTCATGTGGCGGTGGCGCGGGAAGTCGCCACCGCTTCGGGCATGACACGCTCGTTCGATGCCATGACCGAACCCTTCCTCGAGCAGCTCACGCAGATGAACGTCACGCGTCCGGAGATCAAAAAGGACCTCGACGAGGTCACGGCGATGCTTCGCCCGGAGATCGAACTCCAGAAGGAGAAGATGCTCGACACCGTGGCGCGCGTCTTCGCCTCCAAGCTCACCGAGGCGGAGCTGACGGAAATCGCCGCCTTCTACAAGTCGCCCGTCGGCGTCAAATACGTCAATATCCAGCCGAGCCTCCTCGACGACATCGTCAAGGATCTGGCGACCTGGACGCAGAACGTCTCCGAATACGTGATGATCCGCGCCCGCGCCGAAATGAACAAGCGCGGCCACCAGTTGCAGTAATCCCTTCGCATGATGGATGCGACAAAGGCCCGGCAATGCCGGGCCTTTTTTTTGTGCTCCGATGGGCACTTGCCGCATCGTCAAGCTCGGCATTAGCATGACCCGCCGGCGTCCTGTGATGCCGTTTGCCGCCCCGTCGCGGGGCGCCTTCCAACGGAGAGAACCATGACCGCTGACTGGGCTTCCGACGTCAGGAAATACGCGCCGAACGCCGACGACAAGGCGATCGCGGCCATCGTGCGCCATTGCGGGATCGCGCTGCAAAAGCGCGACTCGTCCCTCGTGTCCTTCTCGGACAAAGCGGAGCTGGACCGGATCCGTGACGGCTTCCTCAAGAAGAAGCTGGCGCTGACCGCCCCCGACGCGGATCTCGACAAGGCTATCCAGGCCGTGGGCGACAAGCTGAAGGGCGACCGGACCAAGAACCGCGTGACGGTGTATTACCTGCTGGCGGAACATTTCGGAAAATTGGGCGCGTTCGCCTGAGACGACATCGAGGGGCGGGTCCCGCCGCGAAAGACCCGCCCGTCGCCTCAGATTCAGGCACCCCCCGGCACGAGGCGGGGAGTTCGGTCTCGGCTAATCCTCGACGGCCTTGAACCGCCCCATGCCCTTCAGGAAGAAGGGGAGCACCAGCGCCACCAGCGCGATCAGCAGCAGGGTCGCGGAGAAGGGGCTTTGCAGCAGCACCATGGGATCGCCGAGGCTGATCGAGAGAGCCCGGCGGAGCTGGCTTTCGGCGATGGGACCGAGGATCAGGCCGACCACGACGGGCGCGATGGGAAAGTCGAAGCGGCGCATCAGGAAGCCCAGGATGCCGAAGGCGGACAGCATCATCAATTCGACCGGCGACGGGTTCGCGGCGATCGTGCCCATGGTGGCGAAGACCAGAATGCCCGCATAGAGCCAGGGCTGCGGGATGGCGAGCAGGCGCACCCACAAGCCGACGAGGGGCAGGTTCAGCACCAGCAGCATCGCGTTGGCGATGAACAGGCTGGCGATAAGGCCCCAGACCAGATCGGGCCGCTCGGCGAACAGGAGCGGGCCGGGGTTGAGGCCGTATTGCTGGAAGCCCGCCAGCATCATGGCGGCGGTGGCGGAGGTCGGCAGGCCGAGCGTCAGCAGCGGCACCAGGGTGCCGGCGGCCGATGCGTTGTTGGCAGCCTCCGGTCCGGCCACGCCCTCGATGGCGCCATGGCCGAATTCCTCCGGATATTTCGTCAGCCGTTTMTCGGTGGAATAGGACAGGAAGGTGGGGATCTCGGCGCCGCCGGCGGGCAGGGCGCCGATGGGGAAGCCCAGGGCGGTTCCGCGCAGCCACGGCTTCCACGAACGCTTCCAATCCTCCTTGGTCATCCACAGGGAACCGCGAACGGGTTCGAGCTTCTCCTCGTGAATGTGCCGGCGCGACGCCACATAGAGCGCTTCGCCGACAGCGAAAAGACCGACCGCGAGGGTCGTCACCTCGATGCCGTCGAAGAGCTCCGGCACCCCGTAGGCGAGGCGGGACTGGCCGGTGAGAATGTCGATGCCGACGAGCCCGAGCGCCAGGCCGATGAACAGGCTGGTGAGGCCGCGGATGGGTGAATCCCCGAAGGTGGCGGAGACCGTCACGAAGGCCACGCACATGAGCGCGAAATAATCCTCCGGACCGAACTTCACCGCGAGCTCGACGAGATAGGGTGCGAGGAAGGTCAGGCCGATGGTGGCGATGGTTCCGGCGACGAACGAGCCGATGGCGGAGGTCGCGAGCGCCGGTCCGCCGCGCCCGGCCTTGGCCATCTTGTTGCCCTCGAGGGCGGTCGCCATGGAGGCGCTCTCCCCGGGGGTGTTGATGAGGATCGCGGTGGTCGAGCCGCCGTACATGCCGCCGTAATAGATGCCCGCGAACATGATGATCGACCCGCCGGGATCGAGCTTGAAGGTGATCGGCAGCAGCAGCGCCACCGTCAGCGCGGGACCGATGCCGGGCAGCACGCCGACGGCGGTGCCGAGAAGCACGCCGATGAGCGCGAACATGAGGTTCATCGGCTGGATCGCGATGGTCAATCCGTGGGCGAGGGAGAGAAACGCTTCCATGGCGGCACTCAGATCAAACGTTCAAGCGGACCCACCGGAAGAGACAGGGTGAGAAGCTTCGAGAAAAGGAGATACACGACGACCGCGATGACGAAGCCGATCGCCAGGTCGGCGATGATGGCGCGCCGGCCGAAAGCCGTGGAGGTGGCGGCGAACAGGATGGCGGTCGCGGGAATGAAGCCGCCGCCTATCTTGATGAGCACGATCAGCGCCGCGAGGCCGCCGATGATCAGGATGATGGGCCGCCAGTCGAGGCTGTCGCGCGCCGGCAGGTCGCCGCGAAACGCCATGACGGCATTGCCCAGGGCGAGGATCGCAAGCCCGATGGCGACGATCATCGGCATCGCCTTGGGGCCGACGCCGTAGACGGAGGAGATGCTGAGGGACGACATGTCCCACCAGATCGCGCCGGCGATGGCCAGCAGGATGAATGCGATGACGAGGCCTGCCGCGTCGATGCGCCGAGTCATGGGAAACCCCGCAAGGTTCTGGAAAGAAGAAGCGCCGCAACGGGTGCGGCGCTTCGAAGGATTCGGTTCCGGCCGCGAGCCTTACTTGACGAGGCCGACCGACATCAGCACGTCCTTGGTGCGGACCTGATCGTCGGCGAGGAACTTGGCGAAGGCGTCACCCGACAGGTACGCGTCGTCCCAGCCCTTGGCCTTGAGGATCTCGGTCCATTCCTTCGACTTGCTCAGCTTGTCCATGGCGTCGACCAGAGCCTTCTTCTGGTCGGCGGTGATGCCGGGAGGGGCAACGACGGCGCGCCAATTGGCGATTTCCAGGTTGATGCCCTGGTCCTTGAGGGACTGGCCCTCGATGTTCGGCAGCTTGGTGGCCGAGGTCAGGCCGATCAGGCGCAGCTTGCCGGCCTTGATCTGGCTTTCGAACTCGCCGTAGCCGGAGATTCCGACCGTGACCTTGCCGCCGAGAATCGCCGCCAGCGCTTCGCCGCCGCCCGAGAACGGGATGTAGTTGATCTTGGTCGGATCGGCGCCCGCTTCCTTGGCGAACAGCGCCGCCGCGATGTGATCGACGCCGCCGGCCGAGCCGCCCGCCCAGGTCACCTTCGCGGGATCGGCCTTCACGGCCGCCGCCAGGTCCTTGGCGTTCTTGATCGGGCTGTCGGCGGGCACCACCAGGGCTTCGTATTCGGCCGTCAGGCGCGCGATCGGCGTGGTCTGGTCGAGGGTGACCGGGGATTTGTTGGTGAGAAGCGCGCCCACCATCACGTAGCCCATGACCATGAGCTGGTTGCCGTCGCCCTTGCCGCTATTGACGAATTGCGCGATGCCGACCGAGCCGCCCGCGCCGGGGACGTTGGTGACCTGGGCGCTCTTGGCGATGCCGGACTGGGTCAGGGCCTGCTGCATGGAACGCGCGGTCTGGTCCCAGCCACCGCCGGGCGCTGCCGGCGCCATGATCTTGAGTTCCATCTGCGCGGCAGCGGAGGTGACAAAGCCTGCTACGGCCGCGACAGCGATGGCGCCGCGCCAGAGACTTTTGCGGGTATGGATCATCTTTCGTTTCCTCTTATGGCGCTGCCATTCAACTCAGGGCGGCGTCCTGGCCGAACGGTAAAGGGGGAAACCGGGGGCGGCAAGCGGTTGGTTCTTTATCGCGGGGAAACCTTGGCGTAAGAGCCTGCCTATGAACAGCCGCGTCAGCCCGAGTCAGGATTTGCCGCTCTCCCGCCCGCTGGGCGAGAGCGAGGGTCGCTCGCGCGCCCTGTGGCGCGCCGCCATCGCCACCCTCGCCATCCTGCCCATCGGCATGGCCGTCGCCCATCGGTCGAGCCCGGCCTTTCTGGGCGTCGCCGCGATGCTGGCGATGCTCGCGCTCGCCAGCGAGGGACGCCTTTCGGAATTCGTCAAAGACGCGCGGGCCATCCTGTCGACCCGCCTCGGGCTCACCGTGCTGGCTTTCCTCGTCTGGAGCGTCGTATCGGTCGGGTGGAGCGAATTTCCCGTCGCGTCGCTTTTCGCGCTCGGCGAGTTCTGGCTGTCGGTCGCATTCGCATTCGTGCTGGCCGTGACCCTGCCCGGACGCATGACCCGTCAATCCTTCTGGCTGCTTGCGACCTCCTGCGCGCTCGCCGCCATCATGATGCTGGCGGAGCTCTCAACCGGCATGGCCCTGCGCCGGGCGCTGCATGTCCGTCCGAACACCTTCATCTTCAACCGCCCGATGCTGACCCTGATGTTGCTCCTGCCGGTCGTCGCCGGCTTCCTGGCCGGCCGCCGGACCATCGGCGTCGTCGCGGCGATCGGCTTGAGCGCGCTTGTCGCCTTCGCCATCGGCCGCTCGGAAAGTGGCGCGGCGTTTCTGGGGGTTTACGCGGCGATGGCGATTTTCATCCTCGCCTGGCTGGGCCCCCGGCTGGTTACGCGGGCGGCTGCCATTGCCTTCGTGGCCGTCCTGGCGCTTGCGCCCTTGCTCGGGCCCCTCGGCGACCGCGCGATACCGGCCTCGGTCCACGAACGCCTCGCCAACGATCACTCGCGCGACCGCATCGATATCTGGCTCAGCTTCGGCGACGCCATTTGGCAGGACCCAATCCTCGGCGGCGGCTTCGGGGTCAGTCCGCTCATGGACAAGACGTCGGTCGCCCGAAAGGTCGCGCCTGAGCACCGCCAGCTTCTGGGGGTGGGCCACCCTCACAATGCCGCGATTCAGATCTGGGCGGAGCTTGGCATCGTGGGGGTCGTGCTTACGTTGTTGATTGTCCTGCAGATCCTCCGGTCCATCGCCAGACAACAGCGCATCGTGGCTTCGGCGGCGCTTGCCCTCATGGCCGGCGCGACGGCGGTTGCCCTCGTGGGGCATGGCGCCTGGCAGGGCTGGTGGGCGGCGTCGCTGGGCGCCGCCATCGTCTGGCTGCTGGCCTTGCGTCGCATGAAACAGGAGACCATCCGATGAGCGCGTTCGACGTGGATCTGTTTGTCATCGGGGCCGGCTCCGGCGGCGTGCGCGCGGGTCGGATCGCTGCCGGCTACGGCGCCCGCGTGATGGTGGCGGAGGAGTATCGCGTCGGCGGAACCTGCGTTATTCGCGGCTGCGTGCCCAAGAAGCTCCTCGTCTATGCCGGCCGCTTCGCCGACGATTTCCACGATGCGGCGGGCTTCGGCTGGACATTGTCCGGCGCAACCTTCGACTGGGCGACCCTGATCCGCAACAAGGACCGGGAAATCGACCGGCTGGAAGATATCTATCGGACCAATCTGGGGAATGCCGGCGTCGAGATCGTCGAGGACCGCGCGGTCCTCGAAGATGCCCACACAATCCGCCTCGTGAAGACCGGCAAGCGCGTGCGCGCCCGCTACATCCTCGTGGCCGTGGGCGCGCATCCGACCCTGGAGCCGAAAATCCCCGGCGCCGAACTCGCCATCACGTCCAACGAGGTCTTCCATCTGGAGCGCCTGCCGAAGCGCATCCTCGTGGTGGGCGCGGGCTATATCGCAGTGGAATTCGCCGGGATCTTCAACGCGCTCGGCAGCGAGGTCACCCTCCTGCACCGGGGCGACAAGCTACTTCGCGGCTTCGACGAGGACGTGCGCGACGCGCTGGGCGAGGCCTATGCCCGGCGCGGCATCACGCTGGCACTCAGCCGCACGGTGGAGCGCCTCGACAGGAGCGTCGACGGGATCGCCGCGACGCTCTCCGACGGCTCTGTGGTCCATGTGGACGAAGTGCTGGTCGCCACCGGCCGGCGGCCCAACACCGCCAGTCTCGGGCTCGACAAGGTGGGCATCGCCGTCGACGCGGTGGGCGCGATCCCGGTCGACGCCTATTCGCAGACGCTGGTGCCGTCGATCTACGCCATCGGCGACGTCACCAACCGCGCGGCGCTCACACCCATCGCGATCCGCGAGGGCCACGCCTTTGCCGACACGGTGTTCGGCAACAAGCCCACGATGGTGAATTACGACCTGATCCCTACCGCGGTCTTCTCGACGCCCGAGATCGGCGTCATCGGCTGCGGCGAGGATGCCGCCCGCGCCACCTATGGCGAGATCGACGTCTACAAGACCGCCTTCCGCCCCATGCATGCCACCCTTTCGGGCGCCAGCGACCGCGTGCTGATGAAGCTCATCGTCGATCGGGCCACCGACAAGGTCGTGGGTCTCCACATCGTCGGCCACGACGCCGGCGAAATGATCCAGCTCGCCGGCATCGCCGTCACCATGGGAGCAACCAAAGCCGATTTCGACCGTACCATCGCGGTCCACCCGACGGCGTCGGAGGAGCTCGTGACGATGCGGGTGCCGTATGTGGTGAAGAAGCCGGTGGATGTGGTGTGAGGGGGCGGAAAGTCGGGGATAACCGCGATCGATAGGATATTATGTATCGTTATCAGTGGGAGTTGCTGGTTAGGCTGCCGGAAAAGGGAGATTTCCGGTGATCTTCGACATCAACGCCATGCGACATCAGAAAGAGCGCTTTTACGGCCCGGCAACGCTTCTGGGCGGCGGGGCGCTTTGGGTGCTGACCGTCATATTCGTTGCCTTGAGTGAGCAACCCATCCCGATGGCAATCGCGCTTGGCGTCTATGCCGTTGTAATCTGGGGCGTGCTGACGATCACCCAGGCCCTCGTCCGGGCCTACATGTTCGGACATCATGTGATGGTGGGGCCCGACCAGTTTCCGCACATCCACGCAATGGTGGTGGAGGGCGCGAACAGGCTCGGTCTGGAGGCTCCTCCGCGGACTTTCGTGTACAATTCCAGCGGGGTGATGAACGCCTTTGCGCTGCGTCTGCTCGGAAAGACCCGCTACGTCTGGCTGACCTCGGCACTGATCGATGCCGACAACGAGGAGCAGCTCCGCTTCGTCATCGGGCACGAACTCCGGCACCGTGAGCGCGTCTGGGTTCCGGGCTCGCTTTGCGCCCCGGAAGGACGGAGTGTCGCGTCGACCGGAGTTCAAACCGGGTCATGACCACCTCTCTCCGTACTCGCCTTTTTGCTTCCCTCGTGTATAGAGACCCCTTCGTGCCGTATTCTGCGGTTAGCGATGAGGTTCCTTACCGACACGGAGACAGAGTGTCATGACTGAGCGTTGGACGCCCGACAGCTGGAGACAAAAGCCGATCCAGCAGGTTCCCTCCTATCCGGATCTCGAGGCCCTCGGTGCCGTCGAGCGGGAACTCGCAGGGTATCCGCCGCTGGTTTTTGCAGGCGAGGCGCGCAAGCTCAAGCGGGCGTTGGGCAGCGTCGCCAAGGGCGAGGCATTTCTTCTCCAGGGCGGCGATTGCGCCGAAAGCTTCGCCGAGCATTCGGCCGACAACATCCGCGATTTTTTCCGCCTGTTCCTGCAGATGGCGGTGGTCCTGACCTTCGCAGGCTCCTCGCCGGTGGTGAAGGTCGGCCGTTCGGCCGGTCAATTCGCCAAGCCCCGCTCGGCGAACACCGAGACGGTCGACGGGGTCGAACTGCCGAGCTACCGCGGCGACATCATCAACGACATCGCGTTCACGCCGGAATCGCGCATTCCCGATCCGTCGCGCCAGATTTCGGCCTTCCGGCAATCGGCCGCGACCCTCAACCTGCTGCGCGCTTTCGCGTCGGGCGGTTATGCCAATCTCGAGAACGCGCATCGCTGGATGCTGGGATTCGTGAAGGACTCGCCGCAATCGTCGCGATACCGTGAGATCGCGGAGCGGATCACCGAGAGCATCGATTTCATGCGCGCCATCGGGGTCAATCCCGAGACGCATCCGGAAATGCGCGCGACCGATTTCTACACCAGCCACGAGGCGCTGCTGCTCGGCTACGAGCAGTCGCTGACGCGGGTCGATTCGACCTCCGGCGACTGGTACGCCACCTCCGGCCACATGCTGTGGATCGGCGACCGCACGCGCCAGCTCGACCACGCCCATGTGGAATACATGCGCGGCATCAAGAACCCGATCGGGCTGAAATGCGGACCGACGCTCGAGGCGGACGATCTCCTGAAGCTGATCGAGCGCCTCAATCCCGAGGACGAGGCGGGTCGGCTCACGCTGATCTGCCGGTTCGGCGCCGGCAAGGTGTTCGACAATCTCCCGGCCCTCGTTCGGGCGGTGAAGAAGGAAGGCCGCACCGTCGTGTGGTCCTGCGATCCCATGCATGGCAACACCATCAAGGCGGCGTCGGGCTACAAGACCCGGCCGTTCGAAATGGTGATGAGCGAGGTTCAGGACTTCTTCGCGGTCCACCAGGCGGAAGGCACCCACGCGGGCGGCATTCATCTGGAGATGACCGGCAAGAACGTCACGGAATGCACCGGCGGCGCGCGCGCCCTGACCGATGCCGACCTGTCGGATCGCTACCACACCTATTGCGACCCGCGCCTGAACGCCGAACAGGCGCTCGAAATCGCGTTCCTGACTTCGGAAATGATCAAGCGCGAGCGGCAGGCCCGCGGGCGGCCCGATCTCGAAGCGGCCGAATAGGACGCGGCGACGAGACAATAAAAAAAGAGGGCGCTGAAAAGCGCCCTTTTAGTTTTGGGTCTTTGGAAGTCAGGCAGAAGAAGATCAGCTCAGCCAACCCATAAAGAACAGAATGAGGATGATCGGAAGGGGAATGCCGATCAACCAAAGTAGTCCGCCTTTAAACATTGCCGTCTCCTGTTGCCTCAATGGTTCAATAACGACGAAGGCGAGGAGCGGTTCCACGGCAAACTTGGCGGCTGAAAATGCTTCTCAGTTGATGGGGCGGACGCTGTCCATGATCGACTTGATGGCGACCTTGTGCTTGCTGCGCTCGGTTTCCGATCCCCAAAGGGTCAGCATCACGACGCGGTTCTTGCCGGCGGGCAGAAGGATGAAATCGACGATGGTGGGACCGTTCGCATCCGTCGTGTCATAGCGCAGGACCGTTCCCGAAATTCCGTTGAAATCCATTTCGCGTTCTTCCGGCTTTTTCCCGAAATCGATCTCGTTTTCCTTCATCCACTCCTCGTTGGTCTTCATCATCGCATCGAGCTTTTTCTTGCTCGCGTATTCCATGGAGAAGAAGACGTCCCTGCCGGGCGATTGCGCCGAGAAGCCAAACTCGATCTCCTCGATCTTCCAGTTGTCCGGGACGGTGAGGGTGGC
>NZ_JBFUHH010000029.1:0-43966 GCF_056402495.1 Microvirga sp. P4_A5
GCATCAGGTCGAGCATCAGGTCGATTGCCTAGGGCGTCACGTGCAACAGCTTGGCGCCGAGTGCGACTGTCACCAGCGGTCGCGACAGAAACAAATTCACAAGGTCAGGCAGCTTCGAATTGCTGCGGCAGGTCCGGGTGACCCGGTCCATGGTCTCGCGCGCCAGGAGCAGTCGCTCGAGATCGTTTTGACCCTGGGCGACCGCTTCCTCCACAATCGTGCAGAAGCCCGCGACCGTCTCGGCAGCTGTTTCCCTGCCTTGCGGCCGGAATTTAGAGGCCCGGAATCCTGACGCCAGCGGCAGCAGGTGGCGGGTCAAGCCGCGGGCGCGCAGGATGCACCCCGCCATGATGAAGCCGAGCCAGGGTTGGCGCGGATAGAGATTGAGATCGAGCCAGGCCTTCCAGGCGATCGCGGCCGCGGCGACCGTCGGCCAATGCGCCGTCAGCTTCACAACTTCGAGCCAGCGGTCCTCGTTCGCACCCTCATCGGTCTCGGGATCGTACACCAGATGCGAGCGAGTGCTGCGGATCGGCGTCTCGCCGGCCAGCACCTTGCTGGTACGGACGAGCAAGGCGTCGATATCGGCAAACTGTGCCTTCCATGGATCGGCATCGGTGGCGAACGCCGGAAACACATCAGCATCATCATAATCTTTGCTGTCGCCTTGCCCGGACCTGGACTGGGTTTGCGCCCTCCCCTCCCCATTTGCGGGCACGATGCCGCGCAAGGCGGCAAGTCCGTCGATCGAGAGCGGCCACGGGGTCTTGCGCGCCATCACCGTGCGCCGGGCCCGCAAGGCCGTCGCGGCCCGCGTCAGTTCGTGGGTCGGGCTTCTGACATCCATGCCGGCATCGTGCAAAACGACATCGCCGATATCAACGAGATGACCGTCGAGGATTAGCGCCCGCACCGCCTCGGTCATGTCGCAGCGCGATTGCCAGCCTCCCGATAGGCCGGACGCGTCGAGACGCGCGTCCAGCTTCATGAGGGCGATGGCGACCTGTTCGAGCCGACCGGCGATCGACTCCCACGGGAGTTCAGGAAGGTCATATGATGGCGGCAGGGAATTCTCGTCCAGATTCCATGCCCCGCCCCCGACGATCATGCTGTCCTCGCGAATCATAAGCGATTGCACATCCGACGACTAAAGCAATCTTGAAGAAGCGAAGCAATCTCTAACTACGGTCCTGATGATACCGTATGGCGATCATTGGAGCGCTAAAAACTTGCCGGCTTTCTCAGTCTCGCAACAAATAACCTCGTTTCCGTTTGCGTCGAAGCCAACCTTCCAGGGATTCCGCGGCCTTCGTCCAATTGTCATGGATCTCGACCCGTCGCTGACCTCTCCGGCCGATGCGTCCCCACTCGCGGATGAGCGTCGTGCTGCCGAAGAGGTTTGGTTCGATCGCCAGCACATAGAAGCGTGCCATGTTGCAACTCGGGTCGTGACGATCAAGAACCAGGTACTGGATCATTTCCTCGGACATGACCCAGTTTCACGCGGACGCCCCTCCTCCGTCCAATGAAACCCTTGAATCGGTTTGCCTCAAGAGATTCACTTTGGTGATGCAAAGTCGCTAAACCGACGCTCTGGCTGCTCGCGAAAAATGCGCTGCTCCTGCATCGCATCGATCAGGCCGGCGCCTGCTCAACCCTTCTTTCGTCCGCGCCGTTTGATGTTGACGAGTTCCTTCAAGGCTGAGCCCTGCTCGAATTTCACCCGTTTCGTGGCGGCGATTTTCAACGCCTCCCCGGTCCGAGGATTCCGGCCCTTGCGGGCGGCCCGCTCCACCAGCTTAAACTTGCCGAAACCGAAGATTGAAACCTCTTCGCCGGATTGGATCGTCGTCGCCATGGTCTCGAAGATGCTGTCGACGACGTCCCGGGCAAGCACCCTGGTCAGTTTGTAATCCGCGGCGATCTTCTCGACGAGATCAGGTTTGTTCATGGTTCAAGTCCCTTCCCTGTTTCAGGCTCACGCAGAGCAGATTTTCCGGTCCACCTCAACTCATCCGTCGCCGTCGCATGGCGAGCAGCTCGACTTCGAGGTCGATTTTTCCGGATTTGACCATGCGAATAAGCGCGCGGAAGTAGCCTCCCGGGTTCTTGATCCGGTTGGCACCGCTTGAGACATCGTCGTCGTAGATTTGGAGCACGTAGATGACCGCAATGGCGGCCCTCACGGCGCCGATTTCTGCCACCGCCTCGTTCCAGGCGCTTTCATGGGCGCCAAGCGACGCGCGAAGGAACCGCCCTGCCCGCACCAGATCGGGCACATCGCGGATTGGTTCGCCAAAGTCCGCCAGGGTTGGGCAGGCCTCAACTATCACCGCCGGTGATAGGTGCTCCATCGGCTGTTCGGTTCGAAGAACGGCCCCAGCTTTCTTCGGAAAGCCGTTGTTACAAGTCTCACTAGGAGATTTATTGTGTGCTTTAGAGTGCCGGAATCGGATTCCGCCATTGCCCGCTTCATAAAAGGTTTCTTCTGCCAGTGTTCTCAGGTTCTGCCACTCCTCCAGAAGGCCGGGGGGTAATGCTGCGCCTGAGCGTTTCGGGGTCCTCGCCTGCAGGGCCTGAAGGCTCTCTTCGAGCTTGCCGGGGTCAACCGCCGGAAACTGCTGCGCAAGGGCGTCCAGCGCCTCCTCTGTGGCTCTGCGGCAGACCGTGACCTCGTCGAAGGCCCGCTTCTGCATCAGGCGCAGTTGCTTTTGCTCGACTACGAGCGCAGCCCATTCGCCACGGCGGGTATAGAGCGGCGTCAGATCGAAGCCGAAGGCGTCGACGATCTCGCCGGACAGGTCTTTGATCGCATAGCGCTTGCCGTTGGGGGAATCCTTCGGGACGATCAGCTGGAGATCGGTGAGGGCCCGGATGGCGAAGCGGATCGCCCGCTCGGTCAAGCCGGTCCGGCTCTCGAGGTAATCGTTCGACGGCCACACGAGCAGCCGCTCCCATGCCTGCTCGCCCCAGCAGGCGACCAGCTCCGACAGCACGAGGCGCAGGGTCGGACGCAGTTCGAGCGCCTTTTCCGCCTCCCGGCCCGCCGCCGATAATTCTTTACGCGTCACCGTACGCCCATTTTCGAGCGCGAGTTTCCGCCCGGCCAAAGCAGCATGTCTCAGCCGCCGGCCTCCCGATGATGCCAATTGCACAGTACCCTCCCTTTCAGAGGGCAAAGCAGGACCGCTCACCGAATCGGTGTCTTGACACTCGAATCATCAGGATGGCATAAGGGGGAAGTGAGTTGCCCTTGCCGTCCTTGGTAAGGTTCCAAAGGCCTCGAAGTGTCCAGCTTCGGGGCTTTTTGCTTTGCCTCGGTTACATTACGTCGACCCCTCGCCCCTGCCCTTCGCGAACTGCTCAGCCAGGATTGGAAGTTGCTCGGCAAGAAAATCTGCGAACGCCGCCTCGAAATCCTTGTCGATCATGATCTTCAGCTCCCGGCCGACCTGAGTGACCTGGGCGACCTTCCGGCCTGAAGCTATCGTGACACTCCGCGGATCTTCCTTCGAAGAATCCTGCGGCTTCGCAGTTGCTGCAGACAGCACTGCCAGAAACCGCCCGTCCGTGTCGCGTCGTTGAAACTCCGCTGACTTTATCGCCGCCCTTGCAGCTTTAATCGCCGACGCTGCCCGCAAAGCATCCGCTAGCGCCTGCCAGCGCGGACGACCGACTTTTGGGGCCCGGCCGATCGCCTCAATCAKGTCGGGTGGCAGCGCCTTGGCCACAGATACAAGCTTCGACGCTTCAGCTCGGTCAATGGACAGTGCGTCCTGAACAACTGAACGTTCATACCCGGCGCTCTCGAGGCGAGCCGCAAAAATAGCTCGTTCAATGAAACTGAGGTCCTGGCGCGCCGAGTTTTCAACGCCCTGCGCAACGACTAAATCCTCGTCGGTCAAGTTTCGGACAACAGCACGGACCGGCACCCCAATCTCTCGTGAAACACGAATGCGCCGATGCCCGTAGGCGCTTTGGTAGCGTCCTGGAACAGTTGGATGCGGCCGCACTAAAACAGGAACCTCCTGCCCGCGCTGTTTGATCGAAACCTTTAGGAGCTCGAAGCCTTGTTCATCCTGATCTTGGAATCGATCCCCAATCGGGGACGGATCGATAAGGCTCGGGTCAATCTCGTGTATCGTCAGGCTTGACGCAAGCTTTGCTCTAAGATCCTCATTTTCTCGCTCGGCCGCAGAGAATGACTCTTTCATCGACCGGACGGACCCTGAGGACACACGAGGCAAGGGCGCAGGTCTGTTGTCAGCTGACAACAACTCTGGTGACTCCCCTTGGGGCGCCGTCAGCAACGATCGAATAGCGTCCATCCGCTTGCTCATCGCCCCCATACCTCTTTGATCAGGTGAAGAATCTCGGCATTAACGGCGTCCACAGACTCCAGCGCTCGATCGTAAGCTGCGCGCCCGACCGAGCTGCGGTCGAGTTCGTAAAGCGATTGTTTAGTGAGGCCAGCGTTGGCAACTGCCGTGGACTTCCATGCAGTCGACTTGAGCACATCGGGGCCAAACAGGTTTCGCAGGAGTGCGACGATCTGGGTCTCAGGTACGTCATTCGGGTCATGCCGCGTGACGACGTACCGGATGAAGTCGTGATCCAACCGGCCGCCCGCCTCCTCAACCACCGTGATCAGCTCGGAGGTCATCAGGAGGAACTGGTTCATCGAAGCAACATCGACCATCTGCGGATGGACGGTAATCAGCATGGCGGTCGCGGCATTCAGGGCGCCGAGTGTGAGATAACCGAGCTGCGGTGGGCAATCGATCACAACAACGTCGTAGTCGTTGCCAACTTGATCGATTGCCGAGGCTACTCTCCGGAAGAAAAGATCGTRCCCGCGGGTATTCCGCTCAATCATTGCCCGCGGGGTGTGGTGCTCAAACTCCATGAGCTCAAGGTTGCCGGCCACAAGATCGATACCGTCGAAATACGTCTTGCGAACGACCTCGCACATCGGCCGGCGATGTTCGTCGTATCGTATGGCGCCGTACAATGTCTCGTTCTCGGCGATGTCGAACTCTGGTTGATAGCCGAACATCGCCGAGAGCGATGCCTGCGGGTCGAGGTCGATTGCCAGAACGCGGAGGCCCTGAAGTGCAAGATACTGAGCCAAGTAGAGTGATGTCGTAGTCTTTGCGGACCCGCCTTTGAAATTCGTGACAGCAATCACCTGTAGTTTGTCGTGATGTTGCCGTCCTTGCTTGAATGTTAGCATCTCGCGAGGCCGAACACCCGCGAGGTAGTTTCGCATTTCGTTGATCTGGGTTAGCCTGTACGAGCGGCGTCCGCCCGTGCCGATGGTCGGCATTGGGCCCTCCCCGTCGAGAGAAAGTTGCCGCAAATACCCGTCAGAGACACCCAAAATTCTCGCCGCTTCTCCAGACGTGAAAGATCGAAGTCCCTTGCTTGCCGCGGGCGGAAAGAGAGCGGTTCCAAGTTGACGCAATTGCGCCGACAACACGCCGGCATGTCGTGCTATCCGTTTGGAAGTAGTCTCGCCAGTGGGTTGCGTCTCCGCATGCTGCGCCATGTTGGATCCTTAAAACGGATTCTGTGCGTTTAACGCTCAGCTGCCGTCTTCAGTTATGGCCACGATTCGGCGGGAGGTACAAGAGTTTTAGTCCTAACAATCTGTTAACAGATTTTGCCAGAGCGTTGTCAGCTGACAACACACAGCCGCCGCGCAGCGGTCCCCGTGACCGCAAGCGCATCAAAATCCTTGGTTTGGGATTCGGTCCCCCGGGTCCGATCTCTCCCGTTCTGGGGGGCAGCGCCAAGCATCGGTAGGGAAAGCATGCACTGCGGCGTTGAAGTATCGACATGATCGTGAAGCGATGGAAGCGGACCGTCTTGGCCTCAATCGTCTCAATGACCTCGGAGAGCGATTCGTGGCAGCCGACCACGAAGATGTCGCCCGGCGTGAGCTGGTTGAGTAGACGCGTTAGGATGGGTCGGCCCTGAGAGGGGTCAGACACCCGACTCCCTGATGGAGCTCGACGCAACCTGCCACCGTAGCTCGTTGCTTGCGCATTGAGGATCTGACGCCGGTTGAAACAAGGGCATGGCCGATAGGACGCCTAGCGCGGGGAGGGGAGGGCACTTCCGTCGCTCTTTGCAAACGGCCAGCAGTAGTCATTTCATGAGCGGCAACGGACTTAATTTTTTGTTGGATCCCAGAGCCACACGCTGACACACCAGCAGCTCGTCGCAACTGCGGCGGCGTGCGGGCATGACCCCACCTATATGGAATCTGCGACAACTTATTGGACGGGCGGCTGTACCCGGCGGTCAAATGAAAGAGTCTGATCATCCCCCCGAACCGCCGCCATTCTCGTAAACTTAGGCTTTCCTCCCGGTTTCTGCTTGTTCAGAGTGCGATTGGTTGGAAGAACAGATCACAGAGTGTGAGAGCCCGGAGAGAGTGCCCCAGTCACGGGACGGACTGTGGACCGGCATCAAGACGGAGTTGAACCGCTTTCGGCTGTGCTAGCCCAAACTTCTCGGCCCTCTCGAGTTGTTGCTTCACGGACGAGGCTGACCACTGGGTGCCACCGCGTGGCGTCCGTTCCCGCATCCGTTCGAGTTGACCAGCAATACCCCTGAGGGACAGATTCGGATCCGCCATCGCGATACCAGCGATAAGGATCATAAGGCGTTCGTCGCGGGAGCGGGGAGGAGAGCGCTTGAGCAAGTCGGGGTCGGCCATGCGCTCGGTGACCATCTTTCCCACTGCCCGACGGAGCCGCTCGACTGTCCATTCCTGCCCGCTGCTATTCAGCATCCGGGCTACGTCTTCCCACCCGTGGGCTGGGCGCATGCGCCTCACGGTTGGCATCCACCGGTCGGCCGTGGAGATGATCTCGTCCAGATAGGCTCTCCGACGCGTCTGAGAAAGCTTGCGGATCGATTCGGGCCGGCGCTCTTTCATTGCCTGGCTTCCCAGGATCTTGCCGCGGGCCTTTGCGGCCCTGAGACCAGCTTTCGTTCGCTCTGAGATGAGAGATCGCTCAAGCTGTGCGACCGCGCCCAATACCTGCAGCGAGAACATGCCCTGAGGGGTGGAGGTATCGATCGGGTCCCGAATCGATCGAAAATGGGCTCCTTTTTTCTCGAGCCCCTCGATCACTTCAAGGAGATGGCTCACTGACCTGGCTAGTCGATCGAGGCGAACGACGACGAGAACGTCGCCCGGCCCGATCTCCCGAAGGAGGCGAGCTAACACTGGCCTTGCTCTGGAGGCGCCCGATCCGTGCTCCTGATAGATGACTGAACAGCCCACGGCCTTGAGATCAATCGTCTGGGCATCTGTCATCTGATCGTCGGTCGATACCCGGGCGTAGCCAATCAGGCGCCGTTTTCGGGCGGGGGAGGGCATCTTAATGTCCAAACAGGGAAAGACTGTAGCCGCGCAACGACCCCTTTGGAGCAGATTTTAGGGCGTTTGTACAGACTCTGTTGACATCACAAGACGACCGTCTCTAGACGTAGTTCGAGGCGATTTATGGATATAACATATCCTGAATCTATCGCGCCTGAGGCCGTGCTGACGAACGTTTCCCTTCATGGGGGCGACCAGATGGGCCAAATCATGCCTTGCTATGCCAAGTGGATGGCATCTAGGGGTCGGCAGCAGAACTAAAGAAAAAGCGTCTGTTTTGAGAGTCTCTCAGAGAGATGTAGCTGTCCGTAATAACAACGCTCTTGACTTCGTTAAACCGGAGCCCTTTTGTTTGTTATCAACAGCTTATAGCTCGTTCCAGTTGACGCTGTAATGGCAAGCGTGGTCGATTGTGCGGCTTGGAGGCACCGTCCGCTCGAGCTGCCTCTTGGCAGCCGATTTGGCGTCCTTGTTAGCGGCGCCTGAGCGGGGTGGGGGATTGTAGCTATGCGGTGGATAAGTTTGATTGCGGTGGCGCTGGGCCTGCTGGTCGTCCAACCATTTCAGACTCCGCACCCATCTGCACGCCACTCAATTCTCTCCTGACATCATAGCGCTTCGTGTCATGCTGACGTTCACCGACGAACAATCTCCGCCGGCAGTGGAGTTGCCCTCCCTTCCTTCGGAAAGGATCGCGGGACGACTTGAGCAGGTTAGCATCGCGGTGATGAAGCTCGATGCGCGACTCGACGCCTCCGGCCTGGCGACAGGATGGCAATCACGCTGTGACATGACCGAAGCAGTGCGAGCGCTGATCCTTGATGGTCATCTCGTCGATATCGGCGATGTCGTCCTGCACGATGCCGGCATGGACGTGAGAAGCCCCACCCATGAATTGACCCGCGCTGCAACTGCGCTGCGCGCCAGACGTACGGTTCTTGCACGCAAGGCACCGTGGCCGATTTCAATAGATGGCCTCGCGGCCTTGCGTGGCATCATGCCGACAACCGGGGACGGGAGGGAAGTGCGCGCTGGTTTTACCCCTGCTGACGGGGAGGGTGATCGCGATGAGGGTTATCCTGCCTTCGCCAATGACGCCGATCCATGGAAGGCGCAATTCGCCGATATTGATGCCCTGCTTGCGCGAACCAGCAAGGTGTTGGCCGGCGAGACCCCGATCCGGAGCAGCCGGTCACATCTGGTCTATGATCCCGAGATCGACGAGGGGCAGAACGAGGACCTCTGGCTCGACCTCGTAAAGCGGACCGCGCCTTGGCCGGCGGTTGCCGCCGCGGCGATCGCCTGGAAGGCCTGGCTAGATCTCAACCTCTATCCGCGCCAGCCCTGGCTCGGCTTTATCATGGCCGGGTGCATTCTGGGGGCCCGCGGCCTGACTGGACATCTGTTGCCGCTGGCCTCGGGGTTCAGGACCGCCAAGTTCCGGCCGCAGGGAAGGGAAGGGGCCCCCGAGATCGTCGCCGGCTTTTGCGCCGTGGTCGAGGAGGCGGTCGCCCAGGGACAAAAGGATCTCGAGCGTCTGATCCTGGCGCGCGAAACCATGGACCGGGGTCACCCGTAACTGCCGCAGCAACTCGAAGCTGCCGGAACTGGTCGAGCTGTTTCTTTCTCGTCCCCTGGTGACCGTGGCGCTTGGTGCCAAACTCCTCAAGATAACGCCCAAGGCGGTCGACCTGATGCTGATGCAATTGGGCGGCGCACTCCCACGCGAACTCACCGGGCGTCGCCGCTATCGCGCCTGGGGGATCGTGTGAACCAGACCATCTGGATGGTGTTGGCCACCGCGCCTCAATCGACACTCTCTGTCGTTCAGCATTGGTCGGCTTACGGGTATTGAGCTGACATCAACGGCAAGACTCATGGAGTGGGCCCCTTAGGGTGGACATTCATCAGGCTGCCGATTTGACCGTCTGCCGGGTGTGTTGATCCTCGAACTGCTGCGGGCTGAGATAACAGAGGGCCGAGTGGAGCCGATTTCTTCGATGAAGCGGGGAAGGCCTTCGGCTACATCGCTGAACGTCTCGAAGCCCATCGGATAGACTGCCTCCACTTTTAGAGTCTTCATGAAGCTCACCGCCTTGGCGTTGTCGTAGGGATTGCCGCGTCGGCCCATTGAACCCTACTGACGTGGGTGGCGAGATGGTCGCGATAGACCTTTGCGGCGTATTGGGCGGATTCAAACGTCGTCGCAACACTCTGGATTTGGAGGTTGCGATAAGCATTCGAATGCGGCGATCGGCACGGTCTGGACGAGCACCGGGGCGCTACCGAACATCGCGCCGGAACGTATATCTTCAACGACCGCATGATGCTCGCAGCCGGCATGGCGAGCCTCGCCGACTGCGCCCTGACCATCTATGCTACCGTAGTCAGTCGGGCCGAACCGGACCGCGGCATTCTCGATTCAGGGTCGAAGGCGTTGACCAGCGATACCGGTGGGCTCGATGGTCATGGTCTCGTCATCGAGCATCCACAGGCAAGGATAGCCAGCTTCGCGGAGGAACACGGCTTTCTTGATCTGTCGGCCTGCAATGCCAGGCCTAAGGTCGGCGACGTGGTGCGCATCGTGCCAAACCATGTCTGCGTGGTGGTGAACATGGTCGACCGTCTCGTCACGGTGCGTGGCGACAAGATCGTGGGCGAGCTGCCCGTCGCGGCGCGCGGTCGGCTGACCTGAGCAGCCAGCTTACTCGGTGGAGATCTGCGCCCCTGCATCCTCGCAGCATTTCTGAAGCGCTGCGAGGACCGCCGTTTCGTCGATCCGCGTATCGTGGCGCTGCAGGCAAGGGGCGAGTACGCATGCCAGCGCGTACCCGGCGTGGCCCACAATGGGAAACGCAAGGTCGGTAACGCCGACAATGTCGCGGCTATGGGCGATCTGATAGCCCCTTTCGCGAAGCTCCGCCAGCTTCTGGCGGGTCTCCGGTGTGTCGAGCACCCTCTGAACGCCCGCCGGCGCCTCTCGCATCAATGCACGCAGCCGGTGCTCCGGCTGGAACGCCAGGATCAACAATCCGGAATTGGCTTCGAGCGCGGGGCGGCCATAACCGAGCCTGATCGTGACGCTCGCATCGAGGTGGCCGGTGGTCGTGGCGACCACCACCGTCTCGGCCCGGCTGATCACCACGAGATGAGCACCCTGTCCTGTGCTGTCGCTGAACAGTTCCATGTGGGGAACAACAATCGAGGTCAATTGYCGCCCGCGTGGCGTGCGGATGCCGAGATCGAAGAGATGACGGGACAGTAGCAAATGATCAGTGCCGGGCTCTCGCACCAGATACCCGCGTTGCTGGAGCACGAAGACCATTCGGAAAATCTCGCTTTTCGACCGCCCGAGCTGATCGGCGATAGCGCGCGTCGAAAGCGGTTCTCCGGCTTCCGCCAGAAGCTCGAGAATATCGAGCCCCTTTTCGAGAGCCGGAGCGGAATAGGTCGCTCGACCCGAACTTGCATCGTCATCGCGATCTGTCATGAGGTTTCGTTTCATCTATGAAGCTTGACATCAAATAAGAACCCCCGCTAGCCTCTTCTTCGCGATCGAGGTTGCTACATGCTCGCTCTTCCGAATGACGACATAAAATCCTTCGCGACATTCGGCCCCTCCCGCGCCGGGGCCGCCCAGTGAAATACGGCCTCCAGTTCCGCGACGTGTTCGCGGCCTGGGAGGCTTTTCTCGACGGTATCCTCGTCACTCTGATACTCTCGTTCGCAGCCATGCTCGGCGGGCTGTTGATCGGCATCAGTTTCGCCGCGGCGCGCGTCTATGGTCCACCCGTTCTGCGGCGCATTGTGGTGATCTATGTCGAGGTCATCCGCAACACTCCCTTGCTCGTGCAACTCTTCCTCATCTTCTTTGGACTACCCAGTCTTGGCGTCAGACTTGACGGCATGACGGCGGCGATCATCGCGCTCATCATCAATCTCGGGGCCTATACAACCGAGATCGTGCGCGCCGGGCTGGAAGCCGTCCCCCGCGTGCAGATCGAGGCGGGTTCATCCCTTGGTCTCTCCAACGTCCAGGTCTTTCGTTACGTCGTGCTGTTTCCGGCGCTGAAGGCGATGGTGCCGGCGCTCGCAAGCCAGTTTGTGCTCCTCATGCTGGCGACCAGCATCGTATCCCAGATCTCTGTTCCCGACCTCTTTCATGCGGCGTCGATCGTGCAGTCGCGCACGTTCCGCGATTTCGAGGTCTATACCCTCATCGGGGTTCTCTACCTCGCCCTGGCGTTCCTGTTTCGTGGGTTCTTTGCCCTGCTTTATCAGCGAGCTTTTGCACGGCGATGATCCGCTCATTTGGCATGATCGACGTATTCTATCTTTTGGCGGCTGCCCGCTGGACGATCGTGCTGACGGTTGTCGCTTTTCTCGGCGCATCCCTGGTCGGCATAGCGATCGCGGTGTTCCGCGTGGTTCCGTTCTGGCCCCTTCGCTGGTTCGCAGCCATCTATATCCAGGTTGTGCAGGGAACGCCCCTGTTGGTGTGGCTGTTCGGGCTCTACTTCGGCCTTTCCATTCTCGGGTTCCTGGTCAACCCCTGGGTCGCGGCGGCGTTCGCTTTTTCGATCTATGGCGGCGCGTTTCTCGGCGAGATCTGGCGGGGAGCGCTGGTCTCCATCGCAAAGACCCAATGGGAAGCCGGCGCATCGCTCGGGCTCTCCTTCTTCGAACAGCTCCGGTACGTCATCATCCCGCAGTCGGTGCGCGTCGCCATCCCGCCTACGGTAGGTTTTCTCGTCCAGCTCATCAAGAACACGTCGCTCGCCGCAACGATCGGTCTTGTTGAACTTACCCGAGAGGGCCAGCTGACATCGGCCGCCACCTTCCGCCCCTTCGCGGTCTATCTGACGGTCGCGGCCCTCTACTTCCTGATGTGCTTTCCTCTTACCCAATGGAGCCGCTCACTTGAGCGGAAGCTGCATGGCGCTCGTTGAACTGGACCATGTGACGAAGCGCTACGGCGCCCTGACCGTTCTCGATGATGTGTCGCTCTCGGTGAAGAAGGGCGAAATCATCGCCGTGATCGGGCGTTCAGGTTCGGGCAAAAGCACCATGCTCCGATGCATCAACGGGCTTGAGCGAATTCAAGGCGGTGACATCACCGTGGATGGGGTGCGTGTGAACGATCCGGCGACCAACCTGCGCAATCTGCGCCAGCAGGTCGGAATCGTCTTTCAGAGCTTCAACCTCTTTCCGCACCTCTCCGTCGCCGGCAACATCACGCTGGCGCCGCGCGTCGTAAAAGGCAAAGATCCCGCAGAGGCCCGCGAAGTCGCACTCGACGTGCTTAGACGCGTTGGGCTGGAGGATAAGATCGATGCGTTTCCCGACGAACTGTCGGGCGGTCAGCAGCAGCGCGTCGCGATCGCGCGATCGCTTGCGATGGACCCGCAGGTGATGCTCTTTGACGAGGTCACTTCCGCATTGGACCCGGAGCTCACGGGCGAGGTCATCAAGGTCCTCGAAGCCATGGCGAACAAGGGCATGACCATGATCCTTGTGACGCATGAGATCGGCTTCGCACGTCGTTTCGGCTCGAGGGTGGTGTTCATGCACCAGGGCCGGATCTGGGAGGAAGGCGCGGCCGCGGCCACGCTCGCAAGCCCACAAACCCCGGAGCTCGAAACCTTCCTCAGCGCAGTGCTGCACTGAGAGCAACCAGGAGGAACATCATATGCGCTCGATCCTTGCGGCGCTTGCCGCCATCACGATTGGGTTTTTCGGTGCCACTGAAGCCAGGGCGGACAAGCTTCAGGACATTATCTCGAAGGGCGTGGTCCGGATCGGCGTGCCGCTGGATGCACCACCCTTTGGCTCGCAGGACGCCAACCGCAATCCCGTCGGTTTCGACATCGAGATGGCCGAGATGGTTGCAAAGGGCCTCGGAGTCAAACTCGAGATGCAGCAGATCACGGGCGCAAACCGCATTCCGTTCCTGCTCACCGACAAGGTGGACATTGTCATATCGGTCATGGGGTTGACCCCCGAACGCGCGAAGCAGATCCAGTTCACGGCGCCGTACGCCAATACGTTCCTGGCAGTCTATGGCGCCAAGGACGCGCCGGTTTCAAGCCCAGAGCAACTCGGCTCGCTCAAGATTGCGGCCGCGAAGGGAACGACGCAGGAACTCGCCATCAGCGCGGCCAATCCCAAGGCCAACCTTATGCGAACAGAAGACGATGCCACGGCTGCCGCTGCCTATATTTCGGGCCAGGCCGATCTTATCGCCACCAACAGCATCGTTGCCCAGGCGCTCGCCAAGCAAAATCCGAACAAGGCTTTCGAGCGAAAGTTCACCATCCGGCGCAGCCCCGCTCACATGGGCGTGCCGATGGACCAGCACAACCTCGTGCGCTGGCTCGACGGATTCATTCTGTTCAACACGATGAACGGTGAGCTCGACCGACTTCATCGCAAGCATCTCGACATGCCGATGGATCCGCTGCCGACGCTCTGAACCAATTATCCGGCCGCCGGGCTCTGCTGCCCGGCGGATCACCTCTCAGCCCAGTAGACGGGGGCCTCCCGAAGGAGGCCTTATCTGCGCGACCCCAGAACGTCATGTGCGCCGCAATTTCGCCGAGACCCTCAAGCGCTTTTCTGACCGTAGACCCTGACCGCGCCGGCAAGCAGGTCGGCTTCATCATGATCCCGCACTCGCCCCATGACGATGCCTGGGGCGTCACGCGAGTGCCCATCGCGGTGATCAAGAACGGCCATGGGCCCACGGTGATACTGGAGGGCGGCAATCATGGCGACGAATACGAAGGGCCGATCACGATCTGCGACATGATCAGGGATCTCGATCCCGCAGAGGTGCAGGGCCGACTCATCCTCATGCCCGCCAACAACGTCCACGCGGTCGTCGCAGGCACGCGAACGTCGCCTGTCGATGGCCTCAATTTCAACCGCACCTTCCCGGGCGATCCGCGCGGCACCATCACGCAGCAGATCTCCGCCTACATCAGCGACAACATCTACCCGATCGGCGATGCGTTCATCGATCTTCATTCGGGAGGATCGTCGCTCGACATTATTCCAAGCGCGATCATCGAACCGACCGACGATCCGGAACTCCATCGACGAAACGTGGCAGCGGTGCAGGCGTTCGACGCGCCGATGACCGTGGTGATCAGCAATCTCGGCGAGCCGCGCACGGCCACCGCCGCTGCCTGCCGTTCCGGTCTGGTGACGGTGGGAACCGAGATGGGCGGTGGTGGCACCGTATCGCTCGAGGCGCTTGAGGTCTGTCGGCGCGGCGTTCGCAACGTGCTCGGTCATCTGGGCGTACTCCCGCCTCACAAGGATGCGACCCGCCGCAGGGACAGCCAGGTTCTCGAACTGCCGGGAACCTCCGCCTATGTCTTTGCCTCCGCCGACGGGATTTTCGAACCGTTTCACGCCAATGGTGTGAGCGTCAGCACCGGCCAGCCGGCGGGCCGGATTCACTGTACGTGGGATCCCACCCGTCCTCCCGACATGCTTCACTACGCGGCGGATGGCATCTTGTATGGCAGGAGGCAGCCGGGGAGGGTGCGGCCGGGAAACTGCTGTCTCGTCGTGGCTGCGCCCTATCAGGGAGTCCTGGCATGATCGCCCTTGATGATATTCTCGCCGCGCGAATGCGCATCGCTCCGTTCGTCCGCCGAACCCCGATCCTGCCGGCGACGCAGATGCGCGATGCAAGGGGGCTCGACGGTCGCGTGACGCTCAAACTTGAGCACCTCCAGGTGGCCGGATCGTTCAAGGCACGTGGCGCCATGAACCGGCTCAAGACCTTGCCGCCGGAGAAAGTGGCGCGCGGACTCGTGACCGCCTCCGGCGGGAACCACGGCCTCGCGGTTGCCCGATCGGCCCATGTGGCGGGCATTCCGGCGCAGATCTTTCTGCCCTCCAACGTGGCGCCGGACAAGGCTGCCAAATTGAAGGGTTGGAATGCTACCGTGGAGATCGTGGGGTCGGTCTGGGATGAAGCGAACGATGCCGCTCTCGCGTTCGCCTCGCGCACCGATGCGACCTATATCCACCCGTTCAGCGATCCGGTCGTCGTCGCCGGGCAGGGCACGCTTGGGCTGGAGATCCTGGACGATCTGCCGGATATGGACGCAATTCTCGTGGCGATTGGGGGCGGCGGCCTCATCACGGGCCTGTCCGCCGCCATGAAGGCAGTTCGCCCGAATGTGAAGGTGATCGGTATCGAGCCCGTCGGATCGCCGACATTGCGCGCCTGTCTCGACGCGGGTCACGTGGTCACTCTCGACAGCATCCAGACGCGCGTCCCGACCATGGCCTGTCGCCGCACCGACGAGGCGATCTTCGAGGCGGCGAGGCGTACGATCGACGATATCGTGCTCGTCACGGATGAGGACATGCAGGAGGCGGCGCGCTGGCTCTGGTTCGAGTTCGGCATCGCCGCCGATCTCTCAGGCGCAGCCTCGATCGCGGCCTTGAGAAGCGGAAAAGTGGCGTCCAGCACCTACGGACATGCCTGCGCACTGATTTGCGGAGCGGGAATCGACGGCACCGGGTAAAGGGGTGATGTCACTTTAACTCAACGACGCTGCAATGGTGACGCTTCGCCGATTTCAGGCAAGTACTCCTGTCACGCCTTTCCATTCTGCCATGGCTTGTAGGCGGTGAACGTGGATCTGTAATGAATAGTGCTTTTAGCGGGGTGGCACGAAGAGATTTCGAAGAGGAGAAGATTGAGACGAAACGCGGCAGACCGCCTGGGCATCGGAAGGTCTGCATCACACGTTCGCGCTTTCGCAGCGGGAGATGCGAGTTCTCTGCCCGGTTGTTTAATCCCTTATGGCTCCAATGCTCAACATTCGGCATGATGTGACGTCTGGCTGCTCCATACGATTGCAGTATGTCCGTGATCATGCGCCTGGGTGCGCCGCCCTGGGCCTTCAGAAGTCGGTCAGCAGACGCTTCGCGGCTTTGTATCGCGGCAGCTCTGGACGATTTCATCGAGGACATACCCGTCCTGATCGACGGCGCGCCACAGCCAGTGCTTTTTGCCGGCGACTCTGCCGACCACCTCATCAAGATGCCAGATGTCATTTGGGGTTGGTCGTTTGCGACGAAGCCGGCGGGCAAAATCTGGCCCGAATTTCTTTCCCCATCGGCGGATCGTTCATACGATCCTGCGCTCGAGCAGCATCTCTTCGACCAAGCGTAGGCCCAGCGGAAATCGGAAATACAACCAGACCGCCTGGCTGATAATTTGGGCAGGGAACGATGGCGCTTGTAGCTGACGGGCTGCTTCATCCCGCAGCTCTTACCCTGCTTTCGCTGAGCCAGAGTTAATGTGACATCACCTGAGCCTGATACCGGCCACCACTTGCGCAGCGTGGGCCGCGAGATGCCGCAGCGACGGCAAACCAGTCCAGCAACCCCTGTTTTGGCATAGAGCTCGACCCACCCAAGACGGGCCTTCGTCAGATCCATGGCTCCCCCGCCCGACAGCGCCGATAGAATTAGCACCGCATCTCAAGGACAGATCTGAGATCGGAAAAATTGAAACGATGTCGCCGAACCTTACAGCTAGGCCGCTCGCGGTTATGAGCTCGCGACCTAACTACCTGAAGCCCAAGCAGAACAGCCAGATTGCAGCATCAGTGCAACCCTGTTCGCCCGTTCAAACACGCAACTCGATGGTGTCAACGATGCAATCTGCAAACAGTATGAAGGTCAATTTATCAGAGATTTCCCTGCTTCTCGTCAGCAGATACCCCTTGTACAATCGCCTCTCACAGAAATCGGAGTTTCCCTTTGGGAAGACAATGGCGCCGCGTCGAAGGTGGCGCGCGGGTTGCGAACGGCGTGTCGATCATCCGCCACATTTCACTAAACGAAAGGGCGCCGAAGCCGACGCCCTTCTTCAGTGTCACTCTGCAGCTTCCTTCGGCGCGAGAATGGTCCAGCCGGGCCACGCGCTTGAACTCGCGCGCTGGTATTGCGGCGGGATCTCGATCGGAGCACCGAGCACATGGGCGGCTTCCCAGGGCCACCGTGGATTGGCCAATGCGGCGCGTGCAATCGCCACGAGATCGGCCTTGCCGGAGGCGACGATTTCTTCAGCTTGCTCCGGCGCGACGATCAAGCCAACTGCGCGGACCACAAGATTGGTCTTCTCCTTCACGGTTTGAGCGAAGGAGACCTGGTAACCGGGAGCCACCGCGATTTTCTGGCGCGGGTCGATGCCACCGCTGGTTACATCCACATAATGGCAGCCGGCGGCTTCGAGTTTCTGCGCGAAAGCAACCGCCTCGTCGGGCGTGATGCCGCCGTCGATCCAATCCGATGCCGTCAGGCGCACCCCGAGGGTTACACCAGGAGCCGCGTCGCGCACGGCCTCAAACACGCGCAAGGGTAAGCGCATCCGGTTCTCGAGCGACCCGCCGAACGCATCCGTGCGCTCATTGCTGATCGGCGACAGGAACTGGTGCAGCAGATAGCCGTGTGCCGCATGGAGCTCAATCAGGTCGACGCCCGCGCGCGCGGCCCGGCGGGCGGAATCGGCGAAGGCGGGAACGAGCCGCTCGAGATCCTCCGCATCCGCTGCTTTTGGTGTCGGCCAGGAGCCGAATGGAAGTGCCGAAGGCGCGAGGTTCTCCCAGCCGCCGTCAGCAGTCGAGAGGGGCTGACCGCCCAGCCAGTGAAGAGCCGTCGAGCCCTTGCGGCCGCCATGGCTGAGCTGGATACCTACTTTGACAGGGGTGTAGCGGCGCATGGCCTCAATAACCCGGCAGAGGGCGGCCTCGTTCTCATCGTTATAGAGGCCGGGATCGCCGAGAGAGCAGCGTCCCATCGGCTCCACCGACGTGGCTTCAATCATCACCAGGCCGGCGCCCGAGGTGGCAAGGGCACCGAGATGGATGAGATGCCAGTCGGTCATGCTGCCGTCATCGGCGCTGTATTGCGCCATGGGGGCGATCGCGATACGATTGGCGTAGGTATGAGGACCGATGGTGATCGGAGAAAAAAGTTTGGCCATGACGATGTCTATCCGGGCAAAGCTGAAGCGCTCCGCGCTTCAGAGTTTGGTGATGATGGTTTAAGCGGTGGCCGCAATTGCGCCCGAGGTGGTGGCGGGAAGAAGCCTTATCCGCTGCGCGGTTGCCGCTTCGACTGCACTTCTCGAGTACAAAAACGGGACGTAATCGCCTTTTGCCCAGAGCGCCGACAGATCGCGGTAATGCGGCGAGCGACTGTCGCCGGATTGACCGGGTGCGTTCATGCAGACGCTCGCATCCCAGTTGCCGACATCGAGGACGAAGCGGACGGAGGCACCCATGGTGACGCGGAAATCCTGTGGGCGATAGGCTGCGTGCATGATCGTGGCGGCGCTCCCGCCCTTCGGCAGCGGCCCGACATCGAGCGTCTTGCGGCTCTCCTCGCCTGCGATTCCGCTGAGGAGATGCTCGAAGTAGCCGTGATGAAGGTCGCCCCATTGCCATTGGGACGAGTCGGCGCCAAAGCGCTCGACTACAGCCCTGTAGGCCGCCGCGAGCGTCTCTGCGAGCAGACGATCCCGCTCCTTCGCTATATCGGCGCCGAAGTGGTGATCCGGATTCTCGAGTGAGAGAAGAATTCCCTCGACATCGCCGGGGGCAAGCAACGCTCGGACTTTTGCATCGGGGATGAAAAGCTCGAACAGGGCAGGCTTGAGATGTCTCGTGAACCAAAATTCAGAGAGAGCGCCCGGCGCCGAATTCACGTGAAGCGCGTTGTCCCAGTCGAGGAGCATGGTGCGAGCGCGGTTGAAATCCTGATCTTCACCGGGTTCGATCGCGCGAAGGAGGTTCTGCAACCGGCGTCCCGGAAGCGACATGACATCGGTCTGAAGCGCCACAGAGGCTGCAACCGAATGCGACGTTGTCGATCCGAGGACCTCGTGGAGACGCAGCGCCCGGCTTTTCTCGAGCCATTCATAGCCGATCCGCATTCTCTCGTGGTCCCAGTCTGCAGGCAAGTTGGCTTCGTTCGCGCTGGCGACGTAGCCACTCGCGGGATTGATCAAGTTCGGCATGTCGTCGATCCCGACGAAGCCGTCCCATTCGAAGCGTCCATCGCCGGGAACCGGCAGGAGGCCGTCCCAGTTGCGCCGGATGGGGGTCATGCCGAAGGGCAGCCAGGCAATGGTGCCGGCGACATCGGCGTAGACATGGTTCAGCGAAGGCGTGGCGAACCGTTGGATGGCCGACTTGAATTCTTCGAGATTCTTCGCGCGCATGGAAGACAAGCCAGCAAGATAGGCGCCGGCACCGGGCTCGAACCAAACGGATCGAATCGCGAAGGCAGTCCGGGCTTCAGGGGCGGCGTAAAGCACCGGGCCGTGGTGCGTAAAGCGCAAGGGACGAATTTGGTCGTCTTCGCCTTTGACCGCGAAACGCTCATGCGCGATTTCCATCGCCACCCACTCGCCGCCATAGCGGTAGCGGTCCGGATTGCCGGGCTCCGTCTCGTAGACGTAGATGTCTTCCTGGTCTGAACCGAAGATCGTCTGTGTAAAAGCGATCGTGCCATTGTGGCCCATTGAGATGCCGGGAACCGCCGGCTCGCCGGCGCCGATCACATCGAATTCCGGACACGAGAGCTGCACGAGATAGCGCAGGGATGGCATGGCGTGATTGCGGTGTGGGTCGCCTGCAATCACCGGACGTCCGGTCTCGGTGCGATCCGCGGCGACCGCCCAGTTGTTCGATCCGGTCCAGGTCGATTCGCTGACGACCTCTGCGAGGTCATTCAGCTTTGTCCATCGATCGGCGTCGGCGAGCGTCGCGTTGAGGCGGTCCTCCGAAAAGCTGACGCCGGCGGTCGCGAGCCTGAACAGGTCGAGCACCGCAAGCGGCACGGAAGCCGGATCGATTTTTCCGTCATTGCGTGGGACCACTGCCGGCTCAAGGTTCTTGCGCAACAGGTCCGTCGCGTGGTCATGTCGCGCCAGAATGCAGGCGCGCATCACTTCCGATAATGCGTTGCGCGTCAGGGCGTGGCTGCGAACGCGAACCACATCCTCCGGCTGCCACCTTGCGGGCCGTGTGCCTGTCATGCCGAATTCCGTCGGGAGACGTGATGGCTCGCGTTCGGTGAGGTCGACATACGCATTGATGCCACTCACGAAGGCGCGGCAGATCTCCCTCGTGTCGGGCGCATAGCTCGTCCATTCCGCTTCCATGTCGCCGCGGAAAAGAAACGCCCGCGAGGCACAATCTTGCGCCAGATATCCCGGACCGAAATCGGCCGCGAGGAGGCCGAGGCCGCGCTTGCGCCAAAGGTCGATCTGCCAGAGCCGGTCGCGCGCTGCGTTGAAGCCCTGCAGGAAGAACAGATCGCCCGGGCTGGTGGCGCTGAGGTGAGGGATGCCCCAGCGATCGAGGCGAATTTCAGCCGCATCGGAGAGACCCGCAACCGTCAGCGTTTCGACGGGAGGAGCAGTGGGCTTTTCAAGTGACATGCCGATTCCTAGCAGTGACGACCGAGCAGAGATGCGAGTTCGTGGATTGTAGATTCTACCGTGCCGAAAGAGGTGAGGTCCGGTGTGAGTTGCTAAAGGTTGAGGAGAGGGACCTAACCGATGGCGACAGATGGGGTGATCGCGTAGGTGCGCCGGTAAACCAGTTCGCAGGCTCCACCGGTCGGCGCCTCTGCGCTGGTCATGTGGAAAAGATCATCGGAATGCCCATGCGGCAAACGGCTCCAAAATTTGTCGTATCGAGCATCAATACGTTCGACTTGTGGGAAGATATGATTGTCGTATTTTCGGCTTCAAAGCAAGCGGCTGGATTGCTCCCCACGGACCAACCTTCCCGGCGGGATTGCCGCGAACCGCGCTTATTTATGCGCTCAATCCGCAAATCGGGTTTGACAGAAGAATTGCTAAAGCGCAGATATACGATATTGTCGTATCGGTAACCAATACCGGACCAACCAGGGAATAGGATCAATGGCACCGTTTTCTCGTCGTCAGATGCTGGCCATCCTCGGAGCAAGCGTCGCCGCTCCGTCGATCGTCAGAGCTCAGGATACTTCGCCGATCCGAATCGGCGGCATGCTGCCTCTGTCCGGGCCGGGTGCCATCGAAGGCCACCAGGTTGTGAAGGGTCTCGAGTTTGCGGTGAAAGAAGCCAACGAGAAGGGCGGAGTCTTTGGTCGCAAGATCGAACTCGTGATGGAAGACGACGAGAGCAACTCGACCAAAGGCGTCACAGCGGTTCGCCGGCTCGTTGAGCGTGAGAAGGTGCCATTCATCATCGGGACCTATCCCACAGCTGTCGTCATCGCCGCCTCGAAAGTCGCTGCCGAATATAAAGTGCCGATGCTCTCAGGCGGCTCTACTGGCGCCGGCGCGACCGACGCCAACACACCTGGGGACCCCTGGTTTTTCCGAGCGTGGCCCGACAGCAATGGCCAAGGGGAGGACACCGCTCGCGCCATCGTCAGGCAGTTCAAGGCGAAGCGCGTGGCGATCCTGCACGACGCCACCAATTACGGCGTGACTCTCGCAGATCAGGTGACCAAAGTCGTGACGGCCGAAGGCAGCGAGATCGTCGCGAAGGAAAGCTACAATACCGGCGAGCAGGATTTCTCGTCCATGCTGACCAAGCTGCGGACGTTGAAGCCCGACGTGGTGTATATCGGCGGCTGGGCCGGCGACGGTGCGACCATCGTTCGTCAAGGGGCGGAAGTCGGTCTGCGCGCTCAGTTCGTCGGGTCCGGTTCGATGCTCAGCGATGACTTCATCACCCTGGCCGGCCCTGCATCGGAAGGTTTCGCAGTGGCGACGCTTTATGAAAGCACCACGCCGAACGAGTTCGGCCGCGCCTTTGGCGAACGCTTCAAGGCCGTTTACAAGCACGAGGCGGGCACGCTCAACGCGCTCGGGTTTGATTCGACGAACATTGCCATCGAGGCCATGCGTCGCGTCGGCAAGCCCGATAGCGCCGCGATTCAGCAAATGCTGAAATCGGGCATGAAGGACTTTCCCATCGTTCAAGGTCCGAAAGGCGCTACGGCCGCTTTCGACGCCAAAGGCAGCGTGAACTTCCCGATGTTCATCGCAATCGTCAAAAACGGCAAGCGTACACTCGTCGAATCTTGATTTCAGGACCCTTCCGTGGACCTTTTTCTTCAGTATCTCGCCAATGGCGTCGTCATTGGCAGTTCCTACGTGTTGGTGGCGGTCGGCCTGACGCTGATTTTCGGCATTCTTGGCGTGGTGAATTTCGCCCATGGCGAATTCTACATGCTCGGAGCCTATGCGGGTGTCACGGCCGTCACCTTGTTCGGTCTGCCGCTCCCACTCGCACTCGCAGTCGTGCTGGTCTTCTCGGCTCTCCTCGGTTTCGGTGCGGAGGCGATCCTCCACAAGCCCATGAAGAACCGGGACGCGACGAGTTCAATCATCTCGTCCTTCGGGCTTGCAGTCGCGTTGCAGAATGCGGCGCTTCTGACCCTCGGGCCACAACCACGATTGCTGAAGACGGAGTTCTCCACAATTCCCATTGAACTCGGGCCTGTCTTCATGCCTCTGCAACGTGCGCTGATCCCGGTGGCGATGGTGGTTCTCATCGGCGCGCTCTACCTCATTCTGCGCTACACCTGGACGGGGCGCAGCCTTCGCAGCATGTCGCAACATGCCACGGTGGCCCGTCTGTGCGGCGTGCGCGTGGAGCGGGTTGCCGTTGTCACCTTCATGGTGGGGGCGGCACTTGCGGGTGTTGCAGGCTTTCTGATGTCGTCGGTGTTCATGGTGCACCCCATCATCGGAAACATGATCGTGCTCAAGGCCTTCACCGTGGTCATTCTCGGAGGCATGGGCAACATCCTCGGCGCGGCGGCTGCGGGTCTTCTCCTTGGTATCACTGAGTCGATGACGTCAGCCTACCTCGCTAACGGATTGCGCGACATCATCGGGTTCGTGATCGTCATCGCGGTCCTGCTATTCCGTCCGCAAGGCTTGTTCGGAAAGGCTTTCGAGCGGTCATGAAAAAGCTTGCCATCCTTCTCATCGTTGCACTTGTGGCAGCCGCTCCGTTCGTCGTGGGCGGTTATGAGACCAACGTCCTTATGAACGCCTTGCTCTATGTGATCTTGGCGACGGGCCTCAATCTCGTCGCTGGTTATTGCGGGCAGTTCTCATTCGCGCAGGGCGCCTTCTACGGGATCGGCGCGTATACGACGGCGATCCTGTCGCGCGATCTTGGAACCAGCTTCTGGTTCAATTTTCCAGTCGGAATCGTGGTAGCAGGTCTGTTCGGCCTTCTCCTCGGCATCCCGGCTCTGCGGCTAAAGGGGCATTTCCTTGCTATCGTGACGATCGCGTTCCAGACGATCGTCTATCTCACGCTCTCGCAATGGACATCCTTTACCGGCGGGCAGACCGGATTGTCGGTTCCATCGATTGGATCAGTCAGCCTGTTCGGTACGACGCTGTTCGAGATCACGAGCCTGCGGTCTTATTTCTGGTTCACTCTGGTCATCGCGGTCATTCTCCTGTTTGCCGTCTGGCGCCTTCTTCAATCGCGAATCGGTCGCGAATGGATTGCAATTCGTGACGACGAAACGCTGGCGAGCGCCGTCGGGCTCGACACCACGCGCGGGAAGCTCACGGCCTTCGTCGGCTCGGCCGCACTCGCGGGTGCGGCGGGCGTGATCACGGCGCACGCCATGCGTGGCGTGACACCCGACGACTTTACGATCTGGATATCCGCAACGGTCGTCGCAATGATGATCGTCGGTGGCAAGGGAACCTTCATCGGCCCGATCGTCGGCGCCGTGCTGCTGACATCCATGCCCGAATTTCTCGGCGGCTTCGCCGAGTACAAGATGTTCCTCTTCGGCGTGCTGCTCGTGATCACCGTCACATTGCTTCCCGAGGGTCTCATCGGGCGGGTTCGCCGTCTGCGGGAGCGATACTCATGACATCTGCGCCCGTTCTTGAGGCCAAGAACCTTACTAGGCGCTTCGGCGGTGTGGTGGCGGTCAATGACGTCAGCCTGAGGGTTGGCAGAAGCGAGATCGTCGGTCTCATCGGACCCAACGGTTCCGGCAAGTCGACGATGGTCAATCTCATCACGGGAGAGTTGCCTGTAAATGGGGGGCGGCTGATATTCGACGGGGCGGATATCACCGGCCTGCCGTCCTACCGGCGGGCGCGTCTTGGCATGGCGCGCAGCTTCCAGATGCTGCGCCTGTTCCTGTCGCTGAGCGTGGAGGAGAACCTGCTTCTCGCTCACCATATCCGCATGAAGAGCAGCATGTTCGACACGATCATCGCCAGGAAATCGGCGGTCGCGGAGGAGAACAGCGTTCGCAAGCGGGCGCGGGAACTTCTGGCATGGTTCGATCTCGAGAAGTTCGCAGAGAATCCCGTCTCGGCGCTCTCCATTGGGCAGCAGCGCATGGTTGAACTCGCCCGCGGCCTCGTCAGCGAGCCGAAGCTTTTCGTGCTCGATGAACCGGCGGCCGGCTTGTCGCCCCCCAATGTCGACCGCCTTATCACGCTGATCCACCGCATGCGCGACGAGTTCGGCATGAGCATTCTTCTCGTTGAGCACGACATGCGCGTGGTTCGCGACCTCTGCGACCACGTCGTGGTGCTGGATTCAGGTGTCATGGTCGCCAAGGGCATTCCCGATATGGTGGTGAAAGACCCTGTCGTGGTCGAAGCATATATCGGTTCTGGATGGAAACGCCGTGCTAAAGCTTGACAATATCGTTGCGGGCTACGGCCGTACGCGCATTCTCCATGGTGTCACGCTTGACGTGCCCAAGGGTGGGTTGGTGGCTCTTCTCGGCGGCAACGGCACCGGCAAGTCCACAGTGTTGAAGACCATCGTCGGYCTGGTGAAAGCCCAGGAGGGTCAGGTGACGCTCGCCGGCCAGATCATCAATGATGTGCCCACCGAAGATCGCGCGGCGCTCGGTCTGTCGCTCGTCCCGCAGGGCAAGGAAGTGTTTGGCGGCATGAGCGTCGAGGAAAACCTGCTCATGGGCGCCTTTCACCGACGCCAGCATCGCTCCGAGATCGCCGACGACCTCGAGGGCGTTTACCAGCGCTTCAAGCGCCTCCGTGAACGTCGGAATGTCGCCGCCGGCATGCTGTCGGGCGGCGAGCGGCAAATGTTGTCGATCGGGCGTTCGCTGATGGCGCGACCTACCATGCTGCTGCTCGATGAACCCTCCGCCGCACTGGCGCCGCGGGTCGTCGAGGAGATCGCGGATGCCATTCTTGCCCTGCGGGATCTCGGCCTGACGCTTCTCCTCGTCGAGCAGAATGTCGGTATGGCGCTGGATATTGCCGATTACATCTACCTCATTCGCGGCGGGCGCATCGCGTTCGAGCGCGAGGTTGGCGATGGGGTCGCGATGGACGAGTTGCAGGAATTCTATCTGGGGGGAAAAGAGCATGCGTGATCGCTTTCACGGACGGGTCGCCGCGGTCACCGGCGCCGCTGGTGCGCTGGGCCGGGCGACGGCCATCAAGCTCTCAAGGGAAGGAGCGCGCATCCTCCTGTTCGATCGCGACGAAAACGGCGTGCGGGAAACGGCCGCGCAATGTCCTGGCTCTGTGACCGTCGTTGGCGACGCTTCGTCGGCGGCTGATGTGCAGCGGGCGGCGGATGTCGCGCGCAAAGAGCTGGGCCCCRTCGAACTCCTCGCCGCCGCAGCCGGCATCCTCGGGCCGGCAAAACCAGCCATCGAACTCGATGAGGCGACTTGGGATCATCTCTTTGCGGTGAACGTCAAGGGACCGTGGCTCGCCGCGCGTGCCTTCATCCCGCAGATGCGCGAAGCGGGTCGTGGTTCCGTCGTCCTGTACTCGTCTACGGCCGGCATCTTGGGATCGCCATTTCTCTCCGCCTATTCCGCATCCAAGGGTGCGGTTGTCCTTCTGACGCGCAGCCTGGCGCTCAATCACGCCCAGGAGAAAATTCGCGTCAATTGCGTCTGTCCGGGCACCATTGAGGGCCCGATGACAGAAAGCAGCTTCCTGCAGGCCGGCGACGAGACGGCGCAGGAAGAACGGCGGAAGGTCATGAGGGCGAGACATCCGATGAATCGCTTCGGAACCGCGGACGAAGTCGCCAACGCTGTTTTGTATTTCCTGAGCGACGAGGCGAGCTTTACTACCGGCACGGCGCTTCCGATCGACGGAGGACGTCTTGCGTAACCCGCAGCGTTTCGCCGGCAAGGTCGCCATCGTTACCGGCGCGGCACGGGGCATTGGCGCCGCAACGTCGCAGCGCTTTGCCGAAGAGGGCGCCGGCGTTCTGCTGGTCGATATCATTCCCGAGGTCATGGAGACTGCAGCGACTATCGGCGGCACCGGCTTCATTATCGATATCACCGCCCGCGACGCAGGCCTTCGCATCGCAGAGGCCGCACAGGCTGCCTTCGGCAGGATCGACATCCTCGTCAACAACGCGGGCATCGGTGGGTCCAAGTCCCTGAAGGATACCGACGATGCTTTGATGGACACGATCATCGACACCAATCTCAATGCGATGCTTCGCGTCACCCGCGCCATCGCTCCGCATCTGCCGCGCCCCGGTGGACGGATCATCAATGTGTCGTCGATCTTCGGCTTGATCGGCTATCCCGGCACGACCGCCTACGCGGTCGCAAAGGCGGGCGTCGCGCAATTCACCCGCCAGCTCGCTGCGGAACTGACGCCGGAAGGCATTCTGGTTAATGCGATCGCGCCCGGCGTGGTCGAGACGCCCATGACCGCGGAGCGCCTGCGCGATCCTTATTACATCAAGCTTCAGGTGAAACCGACACCGATCGGCCGGGTCGGCACGCCGTCGGAGCAGGCCTCCGTGATCGCCTTTCTGGCGTCCGAGGATGCGGCCTTCGTTTCGGGCGTCGTCATTCCGGTGGATGGCGGCTACACCGCCGCCCGCTACACCCCGAACGACGAATAGAGGGAGGAAAGTTCCATGCACGATATGAGCGTTAAATGGCCGAATGGTGCCCGTTGCGCCGTCATGCTGACCTTCGATTTCGACGCGGAGACACTTTGGACCTCGCGGGATCCGGAAAACGTCAACCGGCCTGGAATTCTCAGCCAGGGAAAATACGGCGCCAAGGTCGGCGTGCCAAAGATTCTCGAAACACTCGCGGACGCTGATTTGAAGGGAACGTTCTTCGTCCCGGGCTGGACGGCCGAAAACCACACTGGCCGACTAGAGATGATCCTCAAGGGCGGCCATGAAATCGCTCATCACAGCTACTCCCATCGTTGGGTGAGCGATGATCCGGCAGCGGAAATCGACGAGATGGAGAGGGGCCTCGAAGCCCTGAAGCGCACCGTCGGCGTCGTCCCCAAAGGCTATCGCTCGCCTGCTGGTGAAGTCAGCCCCGGCCTCTTCAAGCTGCTGCAGAAACATGACTTTCTCTACAACTCGTCGCTCATGGACGACATCAATCCCTATCGCCACGTGCTCGATGACGGAACCAAGGGGCCGATCGAATTACCGTGGCATTGGAGCCTCGACGATGCTCCCTACGCGCTGTTTTCGGTAAAAAGTCCGCGTCCGATCTTCACCAACGAACACATGTTCAACGTCTTCAAGGAAGAATTCCGCGAGATCTATCGTTGGGGTGGCCTCTTCGACATCATCTTCCATCCTCAGATTGTCGGCCGGCCGAGCCGCATTGCGCTTCTGCGCCAACTCATCGCCTATATCCGCACCTTCCCGGGCGTCTGGTTCGCAACCGGGACGGAAGTCGCACAGGCGTGGGCGGCGGAATACGAACGGGATTGATTGTTATCGCCGGTCGCGCGCCCCGCCGTGGTGCGGCGATTTGGTCAGAGAGAGGGTAGGGCATGAGCGCATCAGCATCGCAGGTCCTTGGCGGGTCGATCCCTGTTCTGGAGATCGATCCTTACACGGACRAGGTTCTCAACGAACCTTTCGCCATGCATGAAGAGGTCCGACAGGCCGGGCCGGTCGGCTTCCTCAAGAGATACGGCGTCTACGTCATAGGTCGCCATCGTGACATCCAACCGGCCTTGAAGGATTGGGAGACGTTTTCATCCACCGGTGGATCGGGGCTGGCCGATATTCGCAAGCCTGATGCCTGGCGGCCTGGAAGCCCAATCGTCGAAGTCGACCCGCCGCAGCACACGAAAGTCCGCACGGCTGTGCAGCGCGTTCTCTCACCGACCGTCATTCGTGCATGGCGAGAGGAGTTCGAACGCGAGGCGAACCGGCTTGTTGCCGAGCTGGTCGAACGCGGCACGTTCGACGCCGTCGATGATCTCGCGGAGACTTATGTTTCCAAAACCTTCCCAGACGCCCTCGGATTGAAGTGGTCGCCGGAAAGGCGAGCCAATCTCTTTCTCCTCGGTGAGTTGAACTTTGACGGTCAGGGTCCTCGCAATGCGCGCTATGAGGAGACGCAGAGGCGCGCCGATCTGATCATCGACTGGTACAACGACAGCATGACGCGCGAGGCGATGATGCCGAGCGGGTTTGGCGAGAAGATATTCGCCGCAGCAGATGCCGGCGACATCGAACCGGAGATAGCACCGCTGCTCATTCGTTCGTTTCTGCGCGGTGGCCTCGACACCACCACGAGCAGCATATCGGCGGCGCTCTATTATCTCGCGCGTGACCCGGCTCAATTCGCACTCCTGCGGGAGGATACGTCCCGTGCGCGTGCCGCGTTGGAAGAAGCGATGCGGCTTGAAACGCCGATCCAGACCGTATGCCGTCAGACGATGCGGGACATCGAGATTGACGGGGCGATGATCCCGAACGACAGCAAGGTCCTGATGTTGTTGGCCTCCGCCAATCGAGATCCGGACTTCTGGGAACGACCGGACGAGTTCGATCTGAACCGCTCGACGTTCGGACATCTGGCTCTCGGCAATGGCATCCATATGTGCATCGGACAGATGATCGCGCGGCTCGAGGGTGAGTTGGCTCTCAAGGCGGTCGCCACGCAAATCCGCGAGCTCAGGCTGGAAGGCGAGCCGACCCGCAAGCTCAACAATAACCTGCGAAGCCTGAAGACGGTGCCGCTGAGCGTCGTCGCAGCGTGAGGATTCAATGACAAAGATCGTATTCATTCGGCCCGATTCTGAGGCTGTCGAAGTCACGGCGAAGATCGGCGACAGCATCATGCACGCGGCGCTCGCCAATCAGGTGCCTGGCATTCYCGCCGAGTGCGGTGGATCAATGGCCTGCGCCACCTGCCATATTTATGTGGACGAGGAATGGCTGGGCACGCTCGAACCGCTCTCTTCGATGGAAAACGAGATGCTCGACGCGACGGCGAGTGAACGTCGCAGCAATAGCCGCCTCTGTTGCCAGATCGAGGTGAATGATCGCCTCGATGGCATTCGGGTGAGGATTCCCGAATCCCAGATCTAAACATCGAGTTGGGACGAACCGAGAAGGAAGATCTCACGTGTCTGCCGGGATCGTGATCGTGGGGGCGGGACAGGCGGGTTTTCAGACCGCGATCTCGCTTCGGGAGGGTGGCTTACGCGGGCCGGTAACGCTTATCGGCAACGAAGGCCGGCTCCCCTATCAGCGCCCACCACTCTCGAAGGCGTTTCTCCATGGCCTGGCTGACGAGGCAAGCCTGCATTTCCGGCCGCAAGTCCTGTTCGAAAAGCTTGCCATCGACTTCATGCCCGACGCCAAAGTGACGACGATCGATCGCACCTCACGTGCAATCGTTTGTGGTGCGGGCCAGACTATTCCATATGAGCACGCGGTGATCGCGACCGGGTCGCGCCCGCGACGGCTTGACGTGGAAGGCGCAGATCTTGATCAGGTGGTCTATCTCCGCACCATCGAGGATGCGCTCGGACTCAAGGAAAAGCTCGCGCGTGCCATCGACATCGTGGTGATTGGCGCGGGGTTCATCGGGCTTGAATTTGCCGCGGTGGCAAGAAAGCTGGGGCGCAACGTCCACGTCGTTGAGGCTGGATCGCGGATGATGGCGCGCGCCGTCACCGCGCAATCCGCGGCTTTTGTACAGCAACGATACGAAAGTCGGGGCGTCGAATTCAGCTTCGAGACCTCGGTTGAGGTGATTGAAAGCCAAGAGCGGTTCGTCACCGGCGTGCGCCTCGGCAATGGCCGTGTTCTCAGGGCCGATCTCGTGGTGGTGGGGATCGGCGCCGTAGCGAACTGCGAACTCGCCGCGGAGGTGGGTCTCGCAACGGATGGTGGCATTCTCGTCGACGATCATCTGCTAACCAGCGATCCGAGGATCTCGGCGGTCGGAGATTGTGCCGTCCACCCCAACGTGTTTGCGGGCGCCTCGATCCGTCTCGAATCGGTCCAGAACGCCGCCGACCAGGGGCGGGCGGTTGCGGCCCGTCTTCTTGGCCAGGCGCGGCCCTATCGGGCCGTACCATGGTTCTGGTCCGATCAGGGCGACATCAAGCTGCAGATCGCGGGTATCATCACCGGCCACGATCATTGCGTTGTCCGTGGATCGGTGGAGGATGGCCGCTTTTCGGTCTTCTGTTTCGCAAATGGCCGCTTTCTGGGAGTGGAATCCATCAACCGGCCCAGCGACAACATGATGGCGAGGCGCGTTCTCGCGCTGCCACAATCGCCGACTCTCGACGACTTTGAAGCCTTCGACTTCAACCTCAAGGCAATACTCGATCGCCCCACAGACGCTGCACCAAACGACCTGTTGGTCTCCGCCTAGATCGACAACGCAAACGTGGAAGGCGGAGACGTCCGCCTCATGTGAATGTGTGTATCGCCACCACCCATATTGACAGGCGATACGGTACCGTCGCAATTACTGCGCAATATCTTGATCTTGCAACGAGACAGCAGCGAACAGCCACGTGATCCTCGCTTCAACCTCTCATCGGTCCGGGAAATGAACAAAAAAAAGCGCTACCCAGTCGTCGACGAGCGGCTATTCCTGCAATCCGTGGCTCGCGCGCTCGATGTTCTCGAAGCGTATGCGGCCGAACCAAAAGCAAAGTCACTCGGTGAAATCGCCACCGCGGCTGGCATCAACAAGAGCGCAGCCCAGCGGATCGCGCAGACACTCCTGAGCCGGGGATATCTGGAGCAGGCGGATCACGGCGGCCTCACGCTCGGTCGTGTCTTTCTCGATCGGTTCTTCGACTATCAGCGATCTAACCCGCTGATCGAGCGGGCAACGCCCGTGCTGACCGATCTGCGCAAGATCACCGGAGAGCGCGTTGATCTCAGTCTTTTCGATGCGCGGCACGACAATCTTTCGATCGTTTACGCCATCCGCCTGCAAAGCAAGCGAGAGACGTTCTATGCCACACTGGCGGGACGGCGCCTTCCGACCTTCATCTCCACTGGTGGGCGTTCATGTCTTGCGCAATTGAGCGATGATCTCGTGACGGACATTCTCGCACGTTCCGAGCTGCGACCGATCACGCCCAAATCCATCGTCGACAGGGACGCCGTCTGGGAGAAGATTCAGGAAGCGCGCCGCGACGGCTATGCTTTTGCTTCCGAAGAGGCGTTGCTTGGTGAGATCGTCCTTGCAGCATCGATCCGCAATAACGTCGGTTTGCCAATCGGAGCGGTTCATATCGCCGGTTCGATGAGCGACTGGTCTGCGGGAGATTTCAGGAAGCGCTTCGCCCCATTGGCGATTGAGGCCGCGCGCGCGTTAAGCTCGTGACCGGCGGATCTCCCAGGGCCCGAATGAATGAAGGGGGCGGGCCCGCGACGAGAGGCTTTGGCACGCCACGTCGCGTGCGTTTGCCATGACAATTCGCCTTCCCTCGCTCGTCGCCCTCAGGGCATTCGAAGCGGTGGCCCGCACCGGCAGCGTGTGCGCGGCTGCCGACGAGTTGGCGATCAGTCCGACCGTAATCTCGCGCCATCTGCAGAACTTGCAGCTTGATCTTGGGACCTCGTTGGTCGAGCCCGCGGCCGTCGTCTCGTGCTGACGTCCGCCGGCGAGGTCTTCCAGGCGAAGGTCTCGCGGGCTTTCGATTTGCTGCGACAAGCCACGCGAGATGCGCGCCCGGCACAACGTCAGAGTCTCGAAATCTGGTGCACGCCTGGTTTGGCGAATCGCCGTCTGCTTTCGCGTCTTCCCGAACTCGATGCGCAGCTGGAAAAATTGGGACATCCTGCTGCAGCCGGCCCTGGCGCATGCCAATTTCACCAGTGGCGAGGCAGGCGCGGAGATCGTCTATTTCTACGATTTTGCCCCTGCGGCGGATCTTAGTGCCGAATTGTTGGTACCGACCCGAGTTTTTCCCGTAGTGAGCCCAGCTTTCAGAGAGCGCCTGCCTCCGCTCCTGCTTCCGAGGGACCTCCTGAAGGCGCCGTTCCTCCACGAGGAATCGACAGAGAATTGGGAGCGCTGGTTCGATGGGTGTGGCAAACCTGCCGGAATTGCGCGGTCCTCGTCTCTGGCATGCCCATCTTGCCATTGAGGCTGCGCGACTGGGGCAGGGGGTTGCCTTGGCGAACAGCTTTCTCATCGACGAAGATCTGGCGGCGGGACGGCTGGTTGAAATCGGCTCCAGTCGGGGTCATCTCGGCGGCTATTATCTGGTGGTACCGACGAAGCGGCAGCGTGATCCAGAGATTAACGCCCTGCGCGGCTGGCTCAAAAGCGTGCTGTCGAGCGAGAGCGGCAATGATGCATTCAATGCACCATTTGACGGCCAATAAGCTGATTGTCGGTACCAGCAGATAGCCCCTAGGTTGACGGGAGGCAATTGCCAGGCGAGTCCATCATGACGACCAACGACGAACTGCTTTCACGCCGCAATGCCGCCGTTGTGCGCGGCGTCGGCCATTCAACGCCAATTTCCGCCGCACGCGCCCTGAACGCGGAAATCTGGGACGTGAAGGGAAATCGCTATGTCGATTTCGCGGGTGGCATTGCGGTTCTCAACACCGGTCATTGTCACCCGAAAATCATATCCGCCGTTCGGGAGAAGATGGAGAAGTTCACCCACACCTGCTTTCAGGTGCTGATGTACGAGCCTATATCGAATTGGCTGAGCGCCTCAATGCATTTGCCCCCATCACCGGCGCGACCAAGTCGGTTTTCTTCACGACCGGGGCAGAAGCCGTGGATAACGCCGTCAAGGTCGCCCGCGCCTTCACCGGCGCATTTCATGGACGCACTGCTTTCGCATCGGGCCTGACCGGAAAGGTCGTACCGTACAAGAAGGGTCTCGGCCCCGTAATGCCGGATATCTAGCACGTTCCGTTTCCGGTGCCGCAACTCGACGTGACGGTCGAGGATTCCCTCAAGTTTCTCAACTTCATCTTCAAGGCCGATATCGACCCCTCGCGCGACGCCGCAATCATCATCGAGCCCGTGCAGGGAGAAGGCGGCTTCCATCAGGCGCCCCCTGAACTCATGCGCGCCTTGCGCCGCATCTGCAACGAGCACGGCATCGTTCTCATTGCGGACGAAGTGCAGACGGGTTTCGGCCGCACCGGCCGGATGTTCGCGATGGAGTTACGATATCGAGGCGGACCTCATCTGTGTGGCCAAGAGCCTGGCGGGCGGCCTTCCGCTCTCCGGTCTCATCGGGCGGGCTGCCATCATGGATGCGGCCGAGCCCGGTGGCCTTGGCGGCACCTATGCGGGCAACCCCCTGTCCTGCGTGGCGGCGCTGGCCGTCCTCGACATCTTCGAGGTAGAGAAGCTCGTCGAGCGCTCGAACGCCATCGGGGAACGGTTGAAGGCGAAGCTCGCGGCACTCCAGCAGCGCAATGATCTCCTGCCGATTGCGGCAATTCGTGGACCCGGCGGCATGGTTGCGTTCGACATCGTCACCGACCGTGCATCGCGGCAGCCCGATGCGCAGGCGACGAAAGCCGTCACCCGGCGTGCCCACGAGAACGGTCTGATCCAGCTCTCGTGCGGAACCAACGCCAATACGATTCGCATTCTCGTGCCGCTGACGGCGTCCGATGAACTCATCGACGGGACTGACGGTACTCGAGCAGGCTCTCGCGGCGTGACCGCACGGCTCATGTTGAGCTTCTCTTTCCAGTTGAATCGTGGAGAAAACCGATGACTGCTCATCAGAAACCCGTCGCCCGTCGTGTGCTGGATCTGAAGGATCCCTCGTTGCCGCTCGGCAAGGCCTATGTGGCGGGGGAATGGATCGCGGCTTCTGACGGCAAGACGATCGCGGTGACCGATCCCTTCGACGGCGCCGTCATCATGGAGGTGCCGGATCTTGGCCCCGAAATCGCGCGCCGCGCGATCGACAGGGCCCATGAGGTGCAGAAGGAATGGGCCCGCCGGACGGCGAAGGAACGCAGCCAGGTCCTGAAGCGGTGGCACGAGCTGATCCTCGAGAATGCCGACGATCTCGCGCTCATCCTCACCACCGAACAGGGCATGCCGCTGTGGGAGGCCAAGGGCGAGATCGTCTCCAACGCGGCCTATCTGGAGTGGTTCGCGGAAGAGGCCAAGCGCATCGATGGCGACATCATTCCGCAGGCGCGAAGCGACCAGCGCATCCTGGTGCTCAAGCAGCCGGTCGGGGTCTGCGCCGCCATCACGCCCGGGAACTTTCCCAACGAGATGATCACCCGCAAGGCCGGCCCGGCTCTTGCCGCCGGCTGCACGATCGTGTTGAAGCCGGCGGCGCAGACGCCGCTCTCCGCCTTCGCCCTCGCCGTTCTGGCCGAGAGCGCCGGTGTGCCGAAGGGGGCGTTTTCGGTGACACCGGCGAGGCCAAGCCGAATGATCTCGAAGTTCCGCAATGCCGGCCAGACCTGCGTCTGCGCCAACCGCACCTATGTGCAGGACACCGTCGTCGACGCGTTCACCGAGAAGCTCACGGCAAGGTGCGAGGCCTGAAGCTTGGGCGCGGCACCGAGACCGGCATCACGCAAGGTCCCCTCATCGATGACCGCGCGGTCGCCAAGTGGAGGAGCATGTGGCGGATGCACTGGCGAAGGGCGGGACGTTGGTCATGGGCGGCAGCCGCTCGGCCCTGGGCGGCACATTCTTCGAGCCAACGGTGATGACGGGCATTAGCCAGGCGATGAAACTCGCCAAGGAAGAGACCTTCGCGTCGTTGGCGCCGATCATTTCGTTCACGGACGAGAACGAGGTGATCGCCATGGCCAATGACACCGAATTCGGCCTCGCCTCATATTTCTACGCGCGCGACATGGCGCGGGTCTGGCGCGCCGCCGAGGCGCTCGAAAGCGGGATGGTCGGCGTCAATACCGGCCTTCTCGCCAACGAGGCGGCGCCGTTCGGCGGCGTCAAGCAATCGGGCTTGGGCCGCGAGGGCTCGAAATACAGCATCGAGGGCTTCTTCGAAATCAAGTACGTCTGCCTCAGCGGAATCTGACACAAAGTCATTTCGGTACTTGATGCCATGGACCGCCCTCGAGGCGCCCATGGCACGCGCTCTGGGTTCGTGGTTAGCGCGCAGCCGCACCTTGAAGGTCGGCGATGACCCCCTGATGGTCGCGAAATCACTTGGATGCCGTTCTGAGCCCGGTCGGTGCCGGGCTAGGTTTGCGCTTGACATCGCCCCCTAGTGATGGCGCAATCCCAAAATCAATTAGAGCGTATCGGTATGCAATGCGATGACTACGACGGGGACCTTCTGATCAAGACGCGCACTTCGGAGCCGCTTGCAGCGCTGCTCAGAGCCGATGGATTGCGGTATGCGTATCGCGGCCTCCAGGCGGTGCACGACGTTTCGATTGCAGTCGGCGAGGGCGAGATCGTCGCCTTGCTCGGCGCGAACGGCGCGGGCAAGAGCACGACGGTCAAGATGATTGCGGGCGCGTTACGTCCTGCCGCCGGAACGGTGTCCTGGGCCGCCGAGAATGTGACAGGGTTTCCCTCCTACGCCATGGTTCAGGAGGGAGTCACGCTCGTGCCGGAAGGCCGTCTGGTCTTTCAGCACATGACGGTCGAGGAGAACCTCCAGGTCGGCGGCCATGTGCGGCGTGCGAGAGCTGAATTTGCGGCCAATTTCGAGCGCGTTCTCGAGGTCTTTCCGCGTCTCGCCGAGCGGAGACGCCAGAATGCCGGATCATTGAGCGGCGGCGAACAGCAGATGGTGGCGATTGCGCGCGGGATGATGAGCTCGCCCCGGCTGATGATCCTCGACGAGCCCTCGCTGGGTCTGAGCCCTCTCCTTGTGCAGCACATGTTCGCGCTGATCCGGAGGCTGAACCAGCAGGGCATCAGCATTCTTCTGGTCGAGCAGAACGCGCAACAATCTCTGCGAATTGCGGACCGCGCCTACGTTCTCGAGAAGGGGCGGGTGGTGCTGGCCGGAACAGGCCAGGAAATGCTGGTGAATCCGTTCGTCAAGCAAGCATTCCTGGGGCTTTAGTCATTCATGTGGAATTTCCGTTGAAAGGGTGAGATCGATGGCGGTCACGCGCAGGCAAGTTTTAAGGACTACGGGATCAGGGCTGATCGCGGTGGCAGCGGCGCGGTATCTCCCGGCTGGAAGTGCCCTCGCCCAGGCGGGCGCCAAAACTCTGGTCTTCGGCGGCTCGATCCCGATGAGCGGAGCCAGTGCAGAGACGGGGCAGAATGTTCTGTTTGGCTATCGCGCCGCGATCAAGAAGATCAATGAGGATCTGGGCGGCGTCAAAATCGGCAACGAGACCTACAAGCTCGATGTGAAGATGTTCGACGACGCGAGCGATCCGTCGCGGGCAACGACGCTGATTCAGCGTCAGGTCGACGAGGGGATCAACTACTTCCTCGGCTCCTTCGGCAGCAATATCGTGCTTCCCAGCTGCGCGATCACCGAACGCGCTCGCCGGCCGATGGTTCAGGCCGGGGCGGGGTCCGATCTGGTCTTCACGCAGAAAAGAAAATACGTCTTCGGTGTCTTTCCGCGCGCATCGCTCCAGTTCGAAACGTCGGCGGATTTCCTGAAGAGCCTGACGCCGGCCGTGAAGCGCGTGGCGTTCATTTACACCAACGATGCCTTCTCTAAATTCCAGGCCGAAGGCGGCAAGAAGGCACTCGAAGACAATGGCATGACGGTGGCGGACATGATCCAGCTTCCGGCCCAGGTCAGCGATGTCTCGACCGTTCTTTCGTCCATCCGCGCGAATCCGCCCGACGTCCTCATCTGCTGCGTTCACGACGATGCCGCGATTCTCATTGCGCGCCAGATGGTCTCGACCGGAACGAACGTCAATCTGCTCTACCAGACACTCGGACCGCAGACGGAGGCTTATCGTCAAGCGCTTGGCAATTACGCCAACGGTGTCGTCACGCAAGCCTATTGGTCCGAAGGTGCCGCCTTCAAGGGCTCCTATTTTGGTACGGCCAAGGACTTTGCGGATTATTACCGCAAGAATTTCGATCGCCCACTCACCTATCATATGGCGAGCGGAGCGGCGTGTATTCTGGCCTATGTGGAGGCCATGAAGAATGCGGGATCGGTCGATCCCCAGAATGTCCGGGATGCTCTGGCAAAACTCGATTTCAAGTGCTTCTACGGCCATATCCGCTTCACCCAAGATGGCGACGGCGATCCGAAACTCCTCGGGCCGCTGATCGTCCAGAACCAGAGCGGCAAGGTTGAGGTGGTCTTTCCCGAAGAGGCAGCGGCGGCGAAGGCCGTCTACCCGGTCCCGTCCTGGAAAGACCGCGCCTGAACGAGTCAGCCTCGGAAAATCGCCATAGCAGCGCTAGCGGCGAGGGCCGCTTGCGCTGCGTATCGGCGCGAAAGACCTGACAATTCGGTTCGATCCGAAGTGAGACCACGACAACAGCCGGAAGACGAGAAGGAAAATAGGGTGGTTGCATTACAAACCCTGATCGACGGTTTGATTCTCGGAGGCGTGTTTTCGCTGGCGGCGGTCGGCTTTTCGCTGATCTTCGGCGTGCTTGGCATCGTCAATCTGACTCACGGCATATTCGTCGTCGCGGGCGCCTATATCGCGCTGCTGCTATGGTCCGGCCTCGGCATAGACCCTCTGGTAGGCATTCCCATCATCATGGTGGTGCTTTTTGCGACCGGATACGTCTATCAGCGCACTATCATCCAATGGGCGACGGAGCGCGCGACGGTGGTTGCGTCCCTGCTCGTCACGTTTGGCGTGGCGCTGGTGATGCGCAATATCCTGCAGCTCATTTTCTCTTCCGACATCCGCTCCATCAGCCCGTCCTACAGCTTCGTCAGCTTCAGCCTTGGTGATCTTCGGATCGACGCCGTTCGTTTGGCGGGATTGGCGACAAGCCTCGTGCTGCTGACCGTGCTCACCTTGTTCCTGTCCCGCACGTCCTTTGGGCGGATGATCCGCGCGACAGCGCAGCAACCGCTCGCCGCAGGCCTCAGCGGCATCAACGTTCACCACGTTTATGGCCTGACATTCGCCCTGGGTGCGGCGTTCGCCGGCGCCTCCGGAGCGGTCATCGGTATTGTCGCGCCTTTCTCGCCGGCGACGGAGGCGATCTGGACGCTGAACGCCTTTGTGGTGGTCGTGCTTGGCGGTGTCGGCAGCCCGGCCGGTGCACTCCTCGGCGGTCTGCTGCTGGGGGTGATCAATACGATGACGGCGCAATATATCGGCCCCTCCTTCACCAACGCCACGATGTTTCTAGTTCTTGTCCTGATGCTCCTGGTGCGCCCGCAAGGATTGATGGGCAATGCCTTCGGGGAATCCAGATGACGCCGCTGTCTCTGAAGCCGCTGCTGGTGCTGATCCTGGGCGTTGCGGTCGTGGCCACTTTCACGGCGCTGCCGGCGATTCTACCGCCGTTCTATATTCGCGTTTTCCAGGTCTTTTTCTTCTCGGCGGGCCTCGCGCTCAGCTGGGGGCTGTTGGGCGGATTCGCCGGGTACTGGAGCTTCGGCCACACGGCCTTTATCGGGATCGGCGGCTTCACGGCCGCTCTCGTGTCCTCACATCTGCTCGACGGGGGCGGGACTGGCTGGGCAATGTTAGTGACAGTCGGCGCAGGTGGGCTGGTTGCGGCTTTGCTTGCCCTGGTCCTCGCGTATCCGCTCCTGCGTTTGCGCGGAATCTACTTCGCCATCGCGATGCTGGGCGTGGGCGAGGTCTTCAGCGAGCTGTCGAGCAGCATCGACTGGATCGGCGGCGGACTGGGGCTGACCCTGCCGGCCGGAACGGACCTCGATATCGCTCCCGAGGTCTTCTACTACTACGTCTTCCTCGCGCTGATGGCGGCGATCCTGGTGATCTCCGCCGCCACCAAGATGAGCCGTTTCGGCTATGGGCTCATGAGCATCCGCGAAGACGAGGATACCGCGCGCATGCTCGGGGTGCCGACCGACCGCTACAAGATTCTGGCCTTCGTCCTCAGCGCATTCCTGGTCGGCACGCTCGGCGCCGTCTACGCCTACAGTCTCGGCTATTTCAGCACGCCCTCCCTCTTCCGGGTCGATTTCAGCCTTAACATGATCGTCCACAATATGATCGGCGGCATCGGCACCATCGCGGGTCCGGTCATCGGCGCCGCCATCATGGTTTTTCTGACCAACGTGGTGCTCGGCTCATTTCTGAGTGTGCATCTCCTCATGACCGGTGCCCTCGTGGTCCTGATCGTTCTTTTGGCCCCGACCGGGCTGCTTGGTCTCGCCGCGCGATTGTGGCAGCGGGACCCACCGGAGGAGGAGCCGACGAGTTCGGCGCACGAACGCGACCGCCGTCTCACAAACGAGCCAGCGGAGTGATGGCGATGGGCAGCGACACCATTCTGCGCGGGCGCGGCATCTCGAAGCAATTCCGCGGATTGCGGGCCCTTTCGGACATCGATTTCGACATTCCGCGGGGCAGCATTTGCGGCCTCATCGGTCCGAATGGCGCCGGCAAGTCGACATTGTTCAATCTCATCACCGGCTATTATCCTCTCACCAGCGGAACGATCGAGTTCAATGGTTCTCGCATTGACGGCTTGGCGACGACGCGCATCAGCCGGATCGGGGTCGGACGGGCGTTCCAGATCGCCAAGCCATTCCCGGAGATGACGGTCTCCGAGAATGTCCGCGTCGGCGCGCTCTTCGGGCGCGAGGGACAGCGCGACGTCAAGGCGGTGGCCGAACACGCCATGAATCTCATGGGCCTGTCGCATCTCGCCCAGCGCAAGGCCTCGAGCCTCACCGTCGGCAGCTTGCGCAAACTAGAGGTCGCGCGTGCGGTTGCAACGCGGCCCGAATTGCTGCTCGCAGACGAGCCCTGCGCGGGGCTCAACGGAACGGAAACGGCCGAGATGATCGAGTGTCTTCGTCGCGTTCGCGATCAGGGCACGACTGTCTGGCTCGTTGAGCATGACATGCGCGCGGTCATGAGCATATCCGAGCGGGTCTTCGTCATCGATGCCGGGATGAAGATCGCCGAAGGAGCGCCCGACGTGATTGTCAACGATCCGCGCGTGATCGCGGCCTATCTCGGCGCCGAGCCGGTGGCATGACCGGAGTGGCGCATCCCGGTTTGGTCGATCCGGCGGAGATCGACACCGTCCCACACCTCGCCCAGATCAGCGAGTGGGTCCAGTTCGAGACCCCTACCGACGATGGCCCCGCCGTGACCCGCCTCGTCGCCAAGATTCACCAAGTCCTCGCCGGTGACGGAATGGTCGCAGAGCGCATCGCCGGGCGGGACGGCCTCGGCGACCATCTTCTGGCGCGAGTTCCCGGGCGGAGCGACGGCCCAGGCGTGCTCGTGATGGCGCATCTCGATACGGTCTGGCCCGTCGGCACGCTCGCCAGGCGACCCTTCCGTATCGAGGGCGACCGTGCTTACGGGCCAGGGATCTACGATATGAAAGCGGGCGGATATCTAGCGCTCGCGGCGCTTCGGCATCTCGCCCGAACGGGCAGCAAGCCAACGCTTCCCGTGACCTTGCTCTTCACCTCCGACGAGGAAATCGGCAGTCCCACGTCCCGCGCTCTGATCGAGACGGAAGCGCGTCGTGCCCGCTACGTTCTGGTGCCGGAACCCAGCATTGGGCCGGACCGCGCCGTCGTGACATCGCGCAAAGGGTGGGGGCGCTTTCGCCTGCGCGTCGAGGGACGGCCCGCCCACGCCGGCGGAAATCATCAGGAAGGCCGCAGCGCCGTTCTCGAACTGGCGCGGCAGATCGTGGCACTTGAGGGACTGACCGATTATGCGCGCGGCGTGACCGTGAATGTCGGTGTGATGCGCGGCGGAACGCGACCGAACGTGGTGCCGGCAGAGGCCGAGGCGGAAATCGACGTGAGGATTCCGAGCCTTGCCGAGGCGGAGCGCGTCATGCCGCTCATCAGCGGCCGGCAGCCTCTCGGGCTGGATGTACGGGTGATAGTTGAAGGCGAACTGAACCGCCCTCCCTTCGAGCGCACGCCCGGCATCGCCCGCCTCTATCAAACTGCAAAGGCTATGGCGCAGGAACTCGGCTTCGATTTGCCGGAGACGAACCGGGGCGGAGTCAGCGACGGCAATTTCTCAGCCGCTCTCGGAATTCCCACGCTTGACGGCCTCGGATGCGCCGGAGACGGCGCCCACGCCGAGCATGAGCACATTCTCGTCTCGTCGATCCCGGAGCGCCTCGCCTTGATGATCCGCCTGATGGCGACCCTGTCTTGAGGCGCCGCGGTTTCGTAATTCAAGACGCCGCTTCTCACAACTTACGTGAACAACGAGGACACCCATGAAACAGCACGCCGTCTGCCTGACCTTCGACTTCGACGCCATGTCTGTCATGATTGCCCGCGACCTCAAGAGCCCGACGCCGATTTCACGGGGTGAGTTTGGCGCCGTTGCCGTGGGGCGGATCCTGGCCCTGCTCAAAAAATATCGCCTCAAAGCATCGTGGTTCGTTCCCGGAACGATCGTCAAAACCTACCCGGACCATGTCCGCCGCATCGTCGATGCCGGCCATGAAGTCGGCAATCATGGCTGGACCCACGTGCCTCCCGCCAGTCTGTCTCCAGAGCAGGAGGAGGAGGGATTGCTGCGGGCCAATGAAGCGATAGCAGAGATTGCAGGGCGAAACCCGCGCGGCTACCGGTCTCCATCCTTCGACCTGAGCCCGGTCACCGTCGATCTGCTTTTGAAGCATGGCTTCGTGTACGAGAGCAGCATGATGGGTCACGATCATCATCCCTATTTCGCCCGCCACAACGACATCGTCTCGGACCATGRGCCGATCGTCTTCGGCGAGACCACGAACCTGATCGAGATGCCGGTGAGCTGGTCGCTCGACGACTATCCCCATTTCGAATTCATGCGGACCAAGGACTTCGTCCTGCCCGGCCTGCAGAATGCCGGTCTGGTTCTGGAAAACTGGGTTGAGGATTTTGACTACATGAAGCGCACGGAAGAATGGGGCGTGCTGACCTACACATTCCATCCGTTCGTTTCGGGCCGCGGCCACCGGATGATTCTCCTCGAGCGCCTGATCTGCTCGCTGCTCGAGCGTGGCGCTCACTTCGTTACCCTGGAGGAGGCTGCGTTGGAATTTCGCACCCGCAGCGCGAGCGGCGTAACAGGGAAATAGCGAACGACATCTGACGCGAGGGCGGGCCCGCACCCGCTCGCGCGGAGCCAGCCCGCCTGTTGGTCAGCGCCACTCTCTCATCAGATCCGACAGCGACACCCGCTGCCGTCCGTGAGCGTCAAAGTTTTCCGGCGAGAGCCATGCCTCGAAAGCTTTTTTGCGGCCGGGCCAGTCACGATCGAGCATGGCGAACCAAGCGGTATCGCGATTCTCGCCCTTGACGACCATGTGCTGACGAAACAGACCCTCGGGAGAAAAGCCATAGCGTAGGGCAGCCCTCTTCGACGGCTCGTTGAGATCGTTGCACTTCCACTCCAGCCGCCGGTAGCCGAGGTCGTCGAAGATATGGCGCGCTAGCAGGTAGATCGCCTCCGTTGCCACCCGCGTTCCCGCGATGTCTGGTCCGAAGAGAATATTGCCGATTTCGATGACGCCATGCGGCGGGTCGATGCGCATCAGGGCCAGCCGACCTCCGGCGCAATGGAACGCCTTGTCCACGACCGTGAAGAAGAGCGGGTCCTCCGAGGCCGCCGAACGAGACAACCACGGCTCGAGCGAGATGCGATCGGCGAAAGGCCGGTCGCCGAGATAGCGCCATAGCCTGTCCGCCCCGGGGCCTGAGCCGGCACGATATAGATCTTCGCCGTGACGAACAGGGTCAAGGGGTTCGAGGCGAGCGAAGTCGCCATCAAGGATGACTCGGCGCGGCTCTTCGCAGCCCGCCCAATTGGCGAGGCGTTGGTGATCGTCTGACATTGGAAATCCTTGGTGGCGAGCTGTCTCGAAACGAACACGTGGTGACGACACAGCCATTTTGGGCTTCCGGTGGCGCGACGCCCTCAAAATTCGTTAAGTGAATAAAAGAGGGTCTTTGGTCCCAGACCACGGGATATCCGATATAGGATGATATGCTGACGGCGCGCTTGCGACGGTTGAAGCGCTCAAGCAGTTCGGGTGAATAGCGAGTAACCCATCTGTGAACCGTCGCATGGTCGACCGAGATGCCTCGCTCGGCCATCATCTCTTCGAGGTTGCGCAGGCTCAGACCATACGCGAGATACCACCGGACGCAGAGCAGGATCACCG
>NZ_JBFUHH010000030.1:0-41816 GCF_056402495.1 Microvirga sp. P4_A5
GTATAGACCTGCGTGTCGACGGCGCGCGAAAAGGGCCCGCGATGCGGGCCTTTTTTGCGAGCGATATCTTACCGTTCGTCCGGTTTTCCCATCCAACGGATGAGGGGCAGGAGCGGCAGGATCCAGATCAGTCCGAGGACAATGTAGAAGACCGTCTGGAGAAGCTTCGGGGCCCGTGTGATGGTGCCCTCGGCAGCCGCCATCGCAAACAGCACGTAAAATCCGATAAAGGCCAGCATCACGACGGTGCCGACGAGCTTTCGCGTGCGCATTCGCATGGTGTGCTGATCTCCGTCCAGGAATCCGCCCCGGGAGGTGCGGCATCGGCATTGATTGCGTCGAGACGATGCTGCCTCTATGGGACAGGCGCTGTCCCGGGTTCAACCCCAAATCGACGATGAGAACGCGCATGGCTGTCGCAGCCTCCACCGAAACCCTATCGGCGACCAGTCGCCCGGYCTGTCGCGCCGCCGCCGTCAAGACTTGGCTCTATTGCCTGGCGGGACTGGTGATTCTCATGATCGCCGTTGGGGGAGCGACGCGACTGACGGGATCAGGGCTCTCCATCCCCGAGTGGAAGCCGGTCACCGGTGCCATTCCGCCCCTCTCGGAGGCCGCGTGGCTCGCCGAATTCGAGAAGTATCGGCAGATTTCCCAATACGAGATTCTCAACAAGGGCATGACTCTCGCCCAGTTCAAGTTCATCTATGGGTGGGAATGGGGCCACCGCCAGCTCGGGCGGCTGATCGGCCTCGTGTTCTTCCTGCCGCTCCTGTGGTTCTGGTTTCGCGGGGCGATCACTGGGCGTTTGGCCCTGATGCTCCTGGGCGTGGGCGCGCTCGGAGGATTGCAGGCCGGGATCGGCTGGATCATGGTCGCGTCGGGCCTGGAGCCCGGCATGACGGCCGTCGCGCCCATCAAGCTTGCGCTTCACCTGACCGTTGCGAGCGTCATCCTGGCGCTTCTGGTGTGGATCGCCGCCGGCATCCGGCCCGCCGATGCGGCGAGGCCTCCAGCGATCTCGAGGCCACTCGGACCCCGGGTACTCCTAGGCCTGGTCCTGTTCCAGATCGTGCTCGGCGGGTTGGTGGCCGGATCGAAAGCCGGCTTGACGTATAATACCTGGCCGCTCATGGACGGCTCTCTGGTGCCGCCATCCTCGGTGCTGTTCAGCGTGTCGCCCCTGGTCGAGAACTTCGTCGACAACCTGGCGCTGGTGCAGTTGAACCACCGGCTTGTCGCCTATCTCGTGGTCGGACTTGCCCTGTGGCATGCCATCGCCATGGGACGGCAATATGCCCGAACCCGCCCAGCGAGGCGCGCGGCCGCAATCGCTGGGCTGGCGTTGGCGCAGATGGTGCTGGGAATCGTCACGTTGCTTTTGGTCGTGCCGCTCTGGGCCGGTCTCGCCCACCAAGTCCTGGCCATGCTGCTATTGGCGATGACGGTGGTCCATGCGCGCCTGAGCTGAGAGGCCCCGACACGAAAAAGGAGCGGCCCGAGGGCCGCTCCTCCTTCAGATCATGGCTTGAGCCAAAGGCTTAGCGAATGATCTGGACGACTTTGTGCGAACCCGGATCGACCAGGACCGGCGTGTCGTTCACGACGGTATAGCGATAGTTCTTCACCTTATATTCGGCCGGGACCTCGTAATAGGTCACGCCGCTCGAAGGCAGAACCGCACCGACCCGAAGTTCGGAATCGTACTTGAAGGACGTCGGACGCTGGGTGACGACGTATTCGCGGAACTTGGGCTGCTGGTCGCCCACGATTCCGCCAACGATCGCACCCGTCACTCCGCCGACGGCCGCACCCACCGGGCCGCCCACGACCGCGCCGCCAACGGCGCCCGTCGCCGCACCCGCCGCAGCGCCACCGGCAGCATTCGTCTGTGCGAAGGCAGTAGCGGGGGCGAGAACGGCGAGAATAGCGCCAGCAAACAGGATCTGTTTCGACATGAGATGAACTCCTCTTTCCTAAATCGAGGAGCTAACGGCGAACTTATTCTGTGGTTCCGCGAAAAAAGTTTGCCGGCTGGCGGAACCTGGCGAAACGTTGCTTTCCTGGTCTTTCGATCCTGCGAATCACCTCTTTAAACTCAAGCTTGTAGCCCACGCTTGCAAATTCGGTTTTAGCCTCGACAGACCCGTCGGTCCGAATTGTCCAGAGACAATTTGCCCTGTCGGCTTGGGTATCCGCGACATCTTCTGCAAAATAGATATTGTATCGGAACGGCCCGGCACTTCGATCGGGCTTCATGAATGCACTTGATCAGGAGTAAGGCATGAACGTGCTGGTTTTTGCTTCACGGAAGGGCGGTTCTGGAAAGAGCACACTCGCCGCGCACCTCGCGACCTATATCGCCAGCCCGACGCGCCGCACCCTTTTGATCGACGCCGATCCGCAAGGCTCGCTGTCGTTCTGGCACAAGATCCGCGGCAAGGAGAACCCGGCGCTTCGCCATGGCGGACGCAACATCGCCGATGCCCTCAAGGCCGCGAAGCGAGAGGGCTACGAATGGGTCCTGATCGACACGCCGCCGGACAAATCTCAGACCGTCGTCGAGGCCATCAAGCAGGCAACGCTGGTCATCATTCCCATGCGGCCGGGCGTCTTCGACATCGCGGCCGTCCAGGATACGGTGGAATTGTCGCGAGAATTGCGCAAGCCCTATGCCGCCGTGATCAACGGTGCGCCGCCCAAGCGCAACAACCAGGAAGTCGCGATCGTCGCCGATGCGCGCGGTGCGCTGAACGCCCTCAAGATTCCCGTCTGGGCCGGGCAGGTCACCCACCGGGCGGATTTCTCGCAGGCATTGACGGAAGGCGAGGGCGCCGAGGAATTCGAGCCCGGCTCGCATGCCGCCGAGGAGATGGAGCGTCTCTGGACCGCCATCGACCGGTCCATGAAGGCGGTGCACGGCGCTTATGCGCGCGGGGCCCGCAGCGCCGCGTAGCAGGGTTCAAGCAACTTTAAAGGCACGCCGCGAATCGATCGTGGCGTGCCTTTTTCATGCGTCGCTCAGGCGGAGGCGAGCGCCTGGTCGAGATCGTCGATGAGATCCGCCTTGTCCTCGATGCCGATGGACAGGCGCACCACCTCCGGTCCGGCGCCGGCCTGGGTCTTCTGCGCGTCCGTCAGCTGGCGGTGGGTGGTGGAAGCCGGGTGGATCACTAGCGAGCGCGTGTCGCCGATATTGGCGAGATGCGAGAAGAGCTTGAGGTTCGACACCAGCTTGACGCCCGCCTCGTACCCGCCCTTCAGGCCGAAGGTGAACACGGCGCCGGCGCCCTTCGGGCAGTATTCCTGCGCGAGCTTGTAGTAGCGGTCGTCCGGCAGACCCGGATAGCTGACCCACGCGACCTTGTCGTGGGAGGCCAGATGGGTTGCGACCGCCAGCGCGTTGTCCGAGTGACGCTGCATGCGCAACGGCAGGGTTTCGATGCCGGTGAGGATCAGGAAGGCGTTGAAGGGAGAGAGGGCGGGCCCGAGATCGCGCAGGCCGAGCACCCGGCACGCGATGGCAAAGCCGAAATTGCCGAAGGTTTCCCCCAGCACCATGCCGCCATATTCGGGGCGGGGTTTGGAGAGCATGGGATAGCGATCGTCGCCGGCAAAATTGAAGGACCCGCCATCCACGATGACGCCTCCGATGGAATTGCCATGGCCGCCGAGGAACTTGGTGGCCGAATGGACGATGATGTCGGCCCCGTGCTCGAAGGGCCGGATCAGGTAAGGCGACGCCATCGTGTTGTCGACGATGAGCGGCAGCCGATGCTTCTTGGCGATGGCGGCGATCGCCTTGATGTCGACGATCACCCCGCCCGGATTGGCGATCGACTCGATGAAGATCGCCTTGGTCTTGGGCGTGATGGCCGCCTCGAAAGTGGCGGGCTCGTCGGGATTGGCCCAGGCGACGTTCCAGCCGAAATTCTTGAACGAGTGGGTGAACTGGTTGATCGTCCCGCCATAAAGCTTGTTGCCGGCGACGAATTCGTCCCCCGGCTGCATCAGCGCGTGGAAGACGAGGACCTGGGCGGCGTGGCCGGACGCCACCGCGAGCGCGGCCGTGCCGCCCTCGAGAGCCGCGACCCGTTCCTCGAGCACGGCGCAGGTCGGGTTGCCGATGCGCGAATAGATGTTCCCGAAGGCCTGAAGCCCGAACAGGGAGGCGGCGTGATCGACGTCGTCGAACACGAAGGACGTGGTCTGATAGATCGGCGTCGCCCTGGCGCCGGTGGCCGCGTCGGGGGCCGCTCCCGCATGGATGGCAAGCGTGTCGAACCCGGGCAAACGGTCAGTCATGGCGGCGTCCCTCTGTGATGTCGCGAAGAATTCGTTCTATTTAAAGAACGGATCGTTCGTCAGTCAAGGGAAGCGGTTGCCGTTATGTCATTCCGGGGCGAGAAGCGAGCCGGGAACCCATACCCGCTGACATCGATTCCGATCCGGCCCGTTGCGGGCTTCGCTCCGCGGCCCCCGGCATGCTGGATCATCTCGGGCGATTAATGCTGAGCTTCTGGAAGCCCTTGCCGGACATCACGGGCTTTTTTGAACTCAACATGCGGGAATTGATGCCCTGCCATGAGATTTCGCCCGAGAAGCGCCCGAACTCGATCTTCGGACAGCGGTCCATCACCACCTTGATTCCCTTCGCCTCCGCGAGGGCGGCCGCCTCATTGTTGCGGACCGAGAGCTGCATCCAGATCACCTTGGGCAGAGGAGCGAGGTCCAGCGCTTCCGCCGTGATGGGGCCCGCCGCCTCGGAGTTGCGGAAGATCTCCACCATGTCGATGGGCTCCGGCACGTCGCTCAGGGAGCCGTAGACCTTCTGCCCCAGCAATTCGCCGCCCGCGAGGCCGGGATTGATGGGGATGACCTTGTAGTCGCGCTCCAGCAGATATTTGGTGACGATCCAGCTCGGACGGGCCGGGTTCTGCGAGGCGCCGACGAGCGCGATGGTCTTGACGCTCTGCAGAATGCCGCGGAGGTAGTCGTTCGGATAATTGTCGTGGTTCATGGGCGAACCGTATGGGAGAGGCGAGGGCAGTTCAATGGACAAAGAGGACCGATGACGACGCCAGCTCCCATCATGAGCCTCCATGAATTGCGCGCCTTTCTGGATGCGGAATTCCCGCAGATCCATTTCGGCGGACGGACCTATCACCTCGAAGGCATTGGCCCGAACTTCGCTCGACTGCGGATGGATTACCACGACCGGCATCTGCGCCCCGGCGGCACGATTTCGGGCCCGTCCATGATGGCTTTGGCGGACCTTGCCCTCTACGCTGCCATTCTCGCCCAGCTCGGGCCCGTGGCGCTGGCGGTCACCACCAACCTGAGCTTCAATTTCCTGCGAAAGCCCGCCCAGCGGGCCCTGATCGCCGAGTGCCGGCTCCTGAAACTCGGCAAGCGGCTGGCGGTGGGCGAGGTCTCGATGATGTCGGAGGGGGATTCGGCGGTGGTCTGCCATGCCACCGGGACGTACTCGATCCCGGCGGCAGAATAATGCGGTATCATAATACCGCTAGCATGAAAGGCTTATGATTGCTGGCATTCTGCGGCTTTTGCGGATAGGAATTTCATTGACACCGAGCCGGTGCTTGGTTACATCCCGACCCATCGACCGCCGCGCATCGCGGCGGTTTCTTGTTTCAAAACCTGAGCCCTGAAAAGCTCCAACGGGATATAGCGCGATGAAGACTACTTCGCTCAAGCCCGCCGAGGTCGAGAAGAAGTGGGTTGTCATCGATGCGAAGGGCCTCGTCGTGGGTCGCCTCGCTTCGGTCGTGGCTATGCGCCTTCGTGGCAAGCATAAGCCAAGCTACACACCCCACGTCGATTGCGGCGATAATGTTATCGTGATCAATGCCGACCAGGTGGTTTTCACCGGCCGCAAGCGCGAGCAGAAGGTGTATTACCACCACACCGGCTACGCAGGCGGCATCAAGGAGCGGTCGGCGAAGTTCATTCTCGAAGGCCGCTTCCCGGAGCGGATCGTCGAGAAGGCGGTCGAGCGCATGCTCCCCCGCGGCCCGCTTTTCCGCCAGATCCTTGGCAACCTCCGCGTCTACAAGGGCGCCGAGCATCCGCATACCGCGCAGCAGCCTGAAGCGCTGGATGTCGGCATCCTCAACCGCAAGAACGTGGGAGCTAAGTAATGGCGACCCTCCAGTCCCTCTCCGATCTCGGCCAGCAGGCCGAAACCGTCGCTCCGGAAGCTCCGAAGCACGTCAAGAAGATCGACGCCCAAGGCCGCGCCTACGCGACCGGCAAGCGTAAGGACGCGGTCGCCCGCGTCTGGATCAAGCCCGGCTCGGGCAAGATCGTCGTCAACGGCCGCGCGCTCGAAGTCTATTTCGCACGCCCCGTTCTGCGCATGATCCTGAAGCAGCCGCTCGGCATCGTGAACCGCGACGACCAGTACGACATCACCGTCACCGTCAAGGGCGGCGGATTGTCGGGCCAGGCCGGCGCCGTTCGTCACGGCGTTTCGAAGGCTCTGACCTATTTCGAGCCGGAGCTTCGCGGCCCGCTCAAGAAGGGTGGCTTCCTGACCCGCGACTCGCGCGTCGTCGAGCGCAAGAAGTACGGCAAGAAGAAAGCCCGCCGCAGCTTCCAGTTCTCGAAGCGCTAAGCGATTACATAAGAGTTTCGAAAGGCGGCCTCCCGGGCCGCCTTTTTTGTTTGGCGCCGCCCTCCCTGGGCCCGCATCCGCGCCCCCCGATGCGGCACCATGCCGTCTCCAACGGAACGTGATTTACATCCAACTACTGTTATGAAATAACATAATCGGAGCCTGAGAGAGACCTGCATGGAGCCCTTCGACCACGACCAAAGAACGCTGGTCCGATCGCCCCTGGACGATGAGGATCTTCTCAGTGGTCAGTTTTGGGGCGAGTTGCGGGTTTTCCTGGCGGTCGCCAAGGCGAAATCGTTCAATCGGGCGGCCGAGGTCCTCAGCACCAGCCAGCCGACGGTCAGCCGACAGGTGAAGCGGTTGCAGGATCTCATGGGGTCCCAGCTCTTCGTCCCCACCCGCAACGGCATCAAGCTCACCGCGAAAGGCCAGGCGCTCGCGGCGTCTCTGACCAAGCTCAATCATTCGCTCTATTCGCTGACCAACGACCTGAAGGCCGAAAGCAAGGATGCGGAGGGGATCGTACGGGTCAGCGTGACGGACGGGCTCAACACGTTTTTCATCGCGCCCGCGATGTCCACCTTCTCGGCGGAGCATCCCAAGATCCAGCTCCATCTCAAGAGTCCGGCGAATGTCGTCAATCTGCGCGAGAACCAGACCGACCTGATGATCGGATTCAATCCCGTCGACGCGGCCGACATCTCCTTCTGCAAGCTCGGTTATCTACATTTTATTCCGGTCGTGGCGAAGCCCTACATCCAGGAACACGGGATTCCGAAGCGCACTGACCTCAACAGTCACCATTTCCTGCAATCGGAATATTACACGGCGAAGACAGGTCTATGGCGGCCCTGGAACGACGCCGTGGAGCAGGGGAGCGTCGTTCACTACTGCGACACGCCGATGGCCTACGGCATGCTGGTGAAGGCCGGCCTCGGGGTCGGCCTCCTGGGAAGCTACACCGTGCTGGAGCGCGATGCCGTTCCGCTTGACCTCGACATCCGCATCTCGGTCCCGCTCTACGCGCTGGCCCTGACCGAGCGGCTGCGCTCACGGCCGGTCAGGATCGTCTTCGCCTGGCTCTGCGAGATGTTCGGACCCGCCAATCCTTGGTTCGRCCAGGAACTTCGCTTGAATCCAGTTCCCAGCCGGTTCGATACCGGGATGAAGATGCTCTTCAATCTTTAGCGGCCGTTGGAGATGAAGCCGGCTGATGCTTTCCGAAATGGCCAGATAGCGGTTCCCGGTATCTTCAAACACTTCCGCCAGTTCGAGGGGCACGTCCTGCCCGGCATCGAACAGCAATTTGTCGAACATCGCCGTGTGGAGCGAGACGATATCCTGAAGCTGGGTGCGAAAATAATCCATGATCAATTCTCTCTTTGCGGCGGGGATTTGCGAATACTCTTGGCTGTCCCGCCTGTTCATAGTTCGGCCGCCGCCTCATACTCGGAGCGCGAATCCCAGAACCCTTCGATGCGGAAGAGCACGGCCGTCTCGGTCTCGACGGTGATCGCGTCCCGTGGCGGCACGAGCTCCTTCACGAGCTCGAGATAGGGCTCGTCATGACCTTCGAAGAACAACGGTTCCTTGGCCGACACTTGCTTGAAGCCCAGAAGCGCGCGCCAGAGCCGGGCGTATTTCGGCTTCGCATGCGTGATGACCTTGTCGTAACCCTTGCGGCTGATGTGATCGAAGATGAACTCTGCGCAACGTTTGATTGTGCGCGGGTTGCGCCATTCTTTACGGAAGCTCGTCCGCTCCATCTTTGCGAAGTCTTTGAACCACCGTATGCGCGCCGTGCCGACCGGCTCGGAGCCGGCGTAAACGATGATGTGGGTCGCCTGATAATCGTTGCCGTCGAAAGTCTGCCGCGCCGCGACCCCATGCTCCTCCATGAAGCAGATCGCCCGGATGGCATAGGCGTGCAGGAGTTGTTCGGGAGTGGTGACAATTTCGGCTCGGATGAGATTGTCGTGGGAGGCCGTCCCGTGACTTTCCGGTTCCATGGCAAATCCTTGCGTTTATTGGCGTTGCGCTCAGGAAACATGCCGTCGGACCGGCTTGATAGTGGCTAAGATGTTTCGCGGTTCTACATCAGCGTTGAAGGGAGGATGTTTTGGCTGAAAGCAATGATGGTGTCGCACTCTGCTGGGGTGAGCTATTCCGGGAGGCGGTAGAACGCTGCGGCGATGACATGGCGCGCCTGCAATCCTACGTGTTGGAACGGATTGCGGGTCTTCCTGGCCACAAACGGGAAAGTCTGAACACCGAGTTCAGCCGTATCCTGGCCTTCCGGATGCCGGTTCGCCCCCGCGTTCTGCACTGAGGGCAACAAGCGCGGACAAAGATGCAGAAGACACCTGGTGACGCCGACCGCCACATCGGTCAAAGAATTCGCCTGCGGCGATTGATGATCGGCATGAGCCAGGAGACACTCGGCGAGCGTCTCGGGCTGACCTTTCAGCAAGTTCAGAAATATGAGAAAGGCACGAACCGCGTTGGCGCCGGGCGGCTCTACGACATCAGCAATGTGCTCAACGTACACGTGTCGTTCTTTTACGAGGGGCTTCCGACGATCGGCGGGGATACTTCGGCTTCGCACCCCCTGGCGGGCCTGACGGATCGCGAAAGCCTGCGTCTTGCGCGAGCCCTGTCGCAAATCGAAAACAATTCCGTGCGCGGGAAGCTGGTCGACCTGATGGAAGCGCTCGCTCGCGACTGAAAAGGGGCTTTGCGCACCTCCGGTCGCGAATGTCGGCGTTCCTCACGTCCAGGGCCAGGGCCACCGCCGCCGGCGCGACCCGTTGACACAACGCGACTTTCGCCACTACAGAATTTCTATGAAGACAGGCTCGACCACCTTCCGACGCGGACCGGTCGCTCCCGCTGCGCGAGCGCGATGACGGCTGTCCGAGCCTGATCGTGAGCCGCGCCGGGAGCGCGGCTTTTTTTATGGGCTCCGGCCCTATCTTTCCGATAAGCAGACGTTCGAGACCGACAGACGACGGGAAAATCGCGATGACCACCAGCACGCCAAGCGCAAGCGCAGCCCAGACTACCAGGACCGTCTTCATCGACGGCGAGGCCGGCACCACCGGCCTTGGCATCCGCGACCGTCTGCGGCAGGTCGACGGCGTCACCGTGCGGAGCATCGCGCCGGAACTGCGCAAGGACCCGGCTGCGAAACGCGAGATCCTTCAGGAGGTCGATCTGGTCGTGCTCTGTCTGCACGACCAGGCGGCGCGCGACACTGTCGCCCTCGTGGACAGCCTTGGCGGGAAGGGGCCTCGCATCATCGATGCCAGCTCCACCCACCGGGTCACGCCCGGCTGGGTCTACGGCTTTCCGGAACTGACGCCCGGCCAGCCCGAGCTGATCGCCAAGGCCGATCGGGTCGGCAATCCGGGCTGCTATCCCACCGGCGCCATCGCGCTGCTGCGGCCCTTGGTCGATGCCGGACTGATCCCCGTCGATCACCCGATTACCGTCAATGCGGTCAGCGGCTATACGGGGGGCGGGCGGCCGACCATCGAATTGTTCGAATCCGGCGCGGCGCCGTCCTTCGAGCTCTACGGCCTCGGCTTCGAGCACAAGCACCTGCCGGAGCTTCAGCTTTTCACCGGTCTCACCCGCCGGCCGATCTTCGTGCCCTCGATCGCCAATTTCCCGCAAGGCATGCTGGTCAGCATCCCGCTTCACCTCGACCTGTTGCCCGGCAGCCCCACGGCGCGGGACCTGGAGACTGCGTTGAGCGCCTATTACGCCAAGGGCGGCAACGTTTCGGTGGTCGCGACCATCGACGGCGGCAAAATGGTCGAGCGGATCGAGCCGGAAGGGCTGAACGATACGGACCGGATGGAGCTGCGGGTCTTCTCGCATCCGTCCTATCCCCACGCGGTATTGGTCKCGAGGCTCGACAATCTCGGCAAGGGTGCGTCCGGCGCGGCGGTGCAGAACATCCGCCTGATGCTGGGGCTGGCCTGACCATTCCGGGCCGGCGCGCCGAGCTGCCATGCGCCCGGCACGCGGTTCCCGATTTGCGAATGACGGCCTGAACCCTTAAGTCATGCTTCAGGCGCACCTTGCGCCGATCTCGCTCAAGGATTCTGGATCCATGGCCGTCGTTCTCGACCTTCTGAACCGGGATAACCGTCCCCGCCATCCGGAAAAGGCTCACCGCCCGGATCAGCCCGTTCAGAGCCGAAAACCCGACTGGATCCGCGTGAAGGCGCCGGGATCGGCCAAGTGGGCCGAGACCAACCGGATCGTGAAGGAGAACAAGCTCGTCACGGTCTGCGAAGAGGCCGGCTGCCCCAATATCGGCGAGTGCTGGGAGAAAAAGCACGCCACCTTCATGATCATGGGCGATACCTGCACGCGGGCCTGCGCCTTCTGCAACGTGAAGACCGGCATGCCGCAGGCGCTCGATCCGCACGAGCCTGAAAACGTCGCCATCGCGGTGCAGAAACTCGGGCTCGAACACGTGGTCATCACGTCCGTCGACCGCGACGATCTCGACGATGGCGGGGCGCAGCATTTCGCCGACGTGATCCATGCTATCCGGGCCCGCTCTCCCGGCACCACCATCGAGATCCTGACGCCCGATTTTCTACGCAAGCCGGGAGCGCTCGAGATCGTCGTTGAGGCAAAGCCCGACGTCTTCAACCACAACCTCGAGACGGTGCCGTCGAAATACCTGAAGGTCCGCCCCGGCGCGCGGTATTTCCACTCCATCCGGCTGCTCCAGCGCGTGAAGGAAATCGACCCCACCATCTTCACCAAGTCCGGAATCATGGTGGGATTGGGTGAGGAGCGGAACGAGGTTCTGCAGCTCATGGACGATCTGCGTTCGGCGGATGTGGATTTCATGACCATCGGCCAGTATCTCCAGCCCACCAAGAAGCACCATCCGGTCATCCGCTTCGTGACGCCCGACGAGTTCAAGGCGTTCGAGACGACCGGTTACGCCAAGGGCTTCCACCTGATTTCCTCCGCCCCGCTCACCCGCTCGTCCCACCACGCGGGCGAGGATTTCGCGAGGCTGAAGGCGGCGCGCCTGTCGACGCTCGCCTGACGGCGCCCTTTCGCGATGCGGCGTATCCTGATCATCGGCAGCCCCGGCGCGGGGAAGAGCACGCTTTCGCGGCGCCTCTCCGAATGCCTGGGAATCCCGGTCATCCATCTCGACCGCGAATATTTCGGGCCGGGCTGGACCGAGACCGAAAAGCAGGCGTGGCGGCGGCGTGCCGGCGAGCTCGCGGCCCGTCCCGATTGGATCATGGACGGGAACTACGCCAGCACGTTCGACATCCGCGTTCCGCGCGCCACGGACGTCGTCTGGCTCGATGTTCCACGCTGGACCTGCCTGATCCGGGTCTGCTTTCGCGTCATCCGATATTGGGGCGACGCGCGGCCGGACATGGGTCCGGATTGTCGGGAACGGTTCAAATGGTCCTTCATGCGATGGATCTGGACCTATCCTAACGATATGGGCATCAGGACCGCGCGTATGATGAAGGYGATTCGCCCGCCGCAGCGGGGCCACATCATACGATCGGCGAGCGATCTCGCCGACCTGGAAAGACGATTGATGCCAACAACCGAGGCCGCCTGACGATGCCGACATTCCGCTCCACGCGTCAGGTGAAGCACAGCGCCGCCGACATGTTCGCCCTCGTGGCGGATGTGGAACGCTATCCGGAATTCGTGCCGCTCTGCGAGAGCCTGCGGGTGGTTCGACGGGCGCAAAGCGGCGAGGGGATCGAGACCATCGTGGCGGCCATGAGCGTCGGCTACAAGGCGATCCGCGAGAGCTTCACGAGCCGGGTCGAACTCGACCATCCGCGACTTCGCATCGATGTGGAATACGTGGATGGGCCCTTCAAATATCTCGAAAACCGCTGGACCTTCCGCGACACTCCGGACGGGAGCGAGGTCGGGTTCTACATCAATTACGAGTTCAAGAGTTTCGCGCTCGGCCTGCTGATGGGCGCGGTCTTCGACAAAGCTTTCAGAAAATTCGCCGAAGCTTTTGAAGAACGGGCTGATTTTGTGTATTTCTCCCGGGGGGCGAATGCGGCTGGCCGGGTTGGCTGATCTGAGTCGGTCTTACGCGTCGAGGGCGCTTTCCAGCAGGCCCAGCGCGTCCTCTACCGCCCGCGCGCGGATCTCCTGCCGCCCCGGATCGCCGTAGCGTCTCTCCAGCGCGCGCGTTTCCCTGCCTTCTTGCGCCAAGGCGAAATGGACGAGGCCCACGGGCTTGGCGTCGCTGCCGCCACCTGGACCCGCGACACCGGTAATCGACACCGCGACGTTTGTGCGGGAATGGGCGAGGGCGCCTTCGGCCATCGCTCTCGCGACAGGCTCGCTGACCGCGCCGTGGGTGCCGATGAGACCCGCCGGCACGCCGAGCATTTCGCTCTTGGCCTCATTGGAATAGGTCACGAAGCCCCGCTCGACCACGGCCGACGAACCGGGAATTTCCGTCAGAAGGGAAGAAACGAGGCCGCCGGTGCAGGATTCCGCGGTGGCAATCATCCAATTCCGCTCCTCGAAGGCGCGGAGCAGGGCGGCGGCGCGGTCTTTCAGGTGTGGCGACATCAATGGATCTCCGGCAGCCGGATGGTGGCCGCGGCCTGGGCCGCGATGCCCTCGCCGCGCCCGGTGAACCCGAGCTTCTCGGTGGTGGTGGCCTTGACCGAGACCTGATCGATCCGAAGCCCCGCGATCTCGGCGATGCGGGCACGGATCGCATCGCGATGGGGCCCGAGCTTGGGCCTCTCGCACAGGAGGGTCGCGTCCAGATGATCGACGATGCCGCCCCGCATCCGGACGAGCGCCACGGCGTGGGCGAGAAACCGGTCCGAGGAGGCCCCGCGCCATTGCGGGTCGCTGGGGGGGAAATGCGTGCCGATGTCCCCTTCGGCGAGCGCCCCGAGAACCGCGTCGGTGAGGGCGTGCAGGATGACGTCGCCGTCCGAATGCGCCTCGACGCCCCGCTCATGCGGCACCTTCACGCCGCCGAGCCACACATGGTCGCCGTCCGCGAAGGCGTGAACGTCGAAGCCCGTTCCCAGCCTCGTCACATAGGTCATGGCGCGACCTTTCAGGCGGTCTTCGGCGGCTTCGACATCCGCCCCGTGGGTCAGTTTGACGTTTCGCACGTTGCCGTCGAAGACGTGGACCGGCAACCCCACCCACTCGATCAGCGCCCCGTCGTCGGTAAAGCCATGCAGGTCTTCGGCGGCGGCGCGGCGATGGGCGTCCAGAAGCGTGTCGAAGCGAAAGGCCTGGGGGGTCTGGATGGCCCGCAGGGTGGAACGGTCCGGCGTGAGCAGGACCTTGCCCTGCTCGTTGACGACCTTGATCGTGTCGGACACCGGCGACCCCGGCACCGCGGCGCCGGAGGCCTTACCGGCGGCGATCGCCCGATCGATGAAATCCGTATCGACGAAGGGGCGGGCGGCGTCGTGCACGAGGACGAGGTCCGGCGCCCGCTGCGCCAGCGCTTCCAGGCCCCGGTGGACCGAATCCTGCCGCGTTTCGCCTCCATGAGCAGGCGGCGCCGATAGGCTCGCACCGTGCGATTCGAGCTGCGCGATGGTGTGGCGGTAGAAATGCTCGTCGTCCGGATGGATGACGACAAGGGTCATGTCGACCTTTGGATGCCGGAGGAACGTTTCAAGCGTCCGCGCGAGGATTGTCCGACCGGCGAGGGAGCGATATTGCTTCGGCAGGCCGTCTCCCGCCCGGACACCACGTCCGGCAGCGACGATGAGGGCGGCAACTGACATTCGCTTGAACACTCCGCATGGGGTTCGCTCTCCTAAGCGGCGAGCGATGCGAACGCAAATGCCGCATGAACATGACGGATTGACGACACCAGCGGGGACTTGCGCCTCGCGCATATTTGGCTATTCATTGAGCACAATGCGAACTGATCAAAAAATAGGCGTGCCCGATTTTACCATTGGAGACGTGCCGGTCCGGGTCCCGGCAATCCTCGCGCCTCTGTCGGGAGTCACCGATGTGGCCTTTCGTCGGGCGGCCCAGGGTCTCGGCGCGGGTCTCGTCGTCTCCGAAATGGTGGTGTCCGACGAGCTGGTGAAAGGCTACGCGGAGGCGCAGCTTCGGGCCGAGGGCAGCGGCGTGGAGCCGCATGTGGTGCAGCTTGCCGGCTGCGACCCCCGCTCGATGGCCGAAGGCGTCCGGATCGCGGAAGCGGCGGGGGCGCGGGTCGTCGACATCAACATGGGATGCCCGGCGAAACGTGTCATCGGCGGCTATGCGGGGTCGGCCTTGATGCGGGACCTCGACCATGCCTGCCGGCTGATCGAAGCGAGCGTCTCGGCCGCGACGGTGCCCGTCACGGTGAAGATGCGGCTTGGCTGGGACGAGCGCAGCCTCAACGCGCCGGAGCTCGCCGGTCGCGCCGAGGCGCTCGGTGTCCAGGCCATCACCGTGCATGGCCGCACACGGCAGCAATTCTACAAGGGCGAGGCCGATTGGAAGGCGATTTCAGCCGTCGTCGATGCCGTGACGATCCCGGTCATTGCCAATGGCGATATCGGCTCGCTCGATGATGCCCGGCGTTGCCTCGCGCAATCGCGCGCCGCCGCCGTGATGGTGGGGCGCTGCGCCGTCGGACGACCCTGGCTCGTCGGACAGATCGGGGYGGGCCTGCAAGGCCGCGCGATCGGGGACCCGTCGCCGGAGGAGATGACCGCCATCGCCATCGCGCATTACGAGGGTCTCATCGCCCTCTATGGCGAGAAGGTCGCCATCCGGCACGCGCGCAAGCATCTCGCCGCCTACGCGGATGTTGCGATCAGTTCGGGTTTTGCCTTCGACGCCCCAGCCCGCATGAAGCTCGTCACAACCGACGATTCCAGGACCGTCATCGCGCTGTTGCAGTCTCTCTACACGGACCGCGTGCAGGAGGCCGCATGAGTGTCGGCGTCAACGATCGCGTCATGAACGCGCTGCCCTTGCCGGTCCTGACCATCGGCGCCTCGGGCGCGGTCACGCACGCGAACGCGGCCGCCGAGGCATTCTTCGACATGAGCCTTCGCGTCATGCAGCGTCAGAAGCTCAGCGACTTCATTCCCTTCGGCTCACCCGTCATGGCGCTCGTCGAGGACGTGCGGCAGCGCGGGTCGAGCGTCAGTGAGCACCGGGTCGATATCGGGTCCCCGCGCCTCGGCCCCGAGCGCATCGTCGATGTGTTCGCGAGTCCCATGGGCGATGCGGGCGAAGACGTCATCGTCATGCTGCAGGAGCGCACCATCGCCGACAAGATGGACCGGCAACTCACCCATCGCGGCGCGGCGCGGTCGATCACGGCGCTGGGGGCGATGCTGGCCCACGAGATCAAGAACCCGCTCTCCGGGATTCGCGGCGCCGCCCAGTTGCTGGAGCAATCCGCCAACGACGAGGACCGGCAGCTCACGAGGCTCATCTGCGACGAGACCGACCGCATCGTGAAGCTCGTCGAGCGGATGGAGCTGTTCGGCGAGGAGCGACCCTCCGAACGGGGACCGATCAACGTCCACGGGGTGCTCGACCACGTGAAGCGCCTCGCCCAGTCGGGCTTTGCCCGCCACATTCGCTTCGTCGAAAACTACGATCCCTCGCTCCCGCCCGTGTTCGGCAACCGCGACCAGCTCATCCAGGTGGTGCTGAACCTCGTGAAGAACGCGGCGGAAGCCATCGGCATCGACGCCTCCGAGGGCGAAATCATTCTGTCGACGGCATTTCGCACTGGCGTCAGGCTACAGATGCCGGGCGCTAACGAGCGCGTGTCTTTGCCGATTGAACTCAGCGTTCGCGATAACGGGCCGGGCATTCCTGCCGATCTCGTGAGCGATCTCTTCGATCCCTTCGTCACGTCGAAGGCGCAGGGCAGCGGCCTTGGCCTTGCGCTCGTGGCCAAGATCGTCGGCGACCATGGCGGCATCGTCGAATGCGATCCCGCTCCGCGCCGCACATCCTTCCGCATCCTGCTTCCCATGCACCGCGCCGATGACGGCCGCGCCTCCGAAATGTGAGACCTGACGCCATGCCGAGTGGACAGATCCTTCTCGCCGACGACGACGCCGCCATCCGCACGGTTCTCAACCAGGCCCTGTCGCGGGCGGGGTACGAAGTACGCTCCACCGGCAATGCCGCGACGCTCTGGCGATGGGTGGCGCAGGGCGACGGCGACCTCATCATCACCGACGTGGTGATGCCGGATGAAAACGCCTTCGACCTTCTGCCCCGCATCAAGAAGCTGCGCCCGGACCYCCCCGTCATCGTCATGAGCGCGCAGAACACCTTCATGACCGCCATCAAGGCATCGGAACGCGGCGCCTACGAGTATCTGCCGAAGCCCTTCGACCTCAAGGAACTGGTGGCGGTGGTCGGCAGGGCCCTGTCGCGGCCCCGCGCCCCATCGAGCGCACCGCATTCGTCCGACCAGGAGGAGATCCCGCTCGTTGGCCGGTCCCAGGCGATGCAGGACATCTATCGTTCACTGGCCCGCCTGATGCCGACGGACCTGACCGTGATGATCACGGGGGAATCCGGTACCGGCAAGGAATTGGTGGCCAAGGCTCTCCACGATTATGGCAAGCGCCGCCAGGGTCCGTTCGTCGCCGTCAACATGGCGGCGATCCCCCGCGAGCTGATCGAGTCCGATCTGTTCGGCCACGAGAAAGGTGCATTCACGGGCGCGACGGCCCGCAACACCGGCCGTTTCGAACAGGCGGAAGGCGGCACGCTTTTCCTCGACGAGATCGGCGACATGCCGATGGAGGCCCAGACGCGCCTGCTCCGGGTGCTGCAACAGGGCGAGTACACCACCGTCGGCGGCCGCGTTCCCATCAAGACCAATGTCCGGATCGTTGCCGCCACCAACAAGGACCTGCGGATTCTGATCCAGCAGGGGCTCTTCCGCGAGGACCTGTTCTTCCGCCTCAACGTCGTGCCGCTGCGCCTGCCGCCGCTTCGGGAGCGGGTGGAGGATATCCCCGACCTTGCCCGGCATTTTTTCGCCCTCGTGGAGAAGGAAGGCCTGTCGCGCAAGCAGCTCGATTCCGAGGCGATGGACCGGATGAAGCGCTATCGCTGGCCGGGCAACGTCCGTGAGCTGGAAAACCTCGTGCGTCGCCTCGCGGCGCTCTATCCACAGGATGTCATCAGCGGCGCGATCATCGATACGGAGCTCGATGCGCAGCCCATCGCGACGCCGCTTTCCGCCGGGCGGGGGGACGGTCAGGAGGGGAGTGAGGGACTTTCCGACGCGGTGGAACGGCACCTCCTCGATTATTTTTCCGGCTTCAAGGACAACCTCCCGCCACCCGGCCTCTATCACCGCATTCTCCGGGAAATCGAGGGACCTCTGATCGGCGCGGCGCTGGCGGCCACGCGGGGTAATCAGATCCGGGCGGCCGAACTTCTCGGGGTCAATCGCAACACCTTGCGGAAGAAGGTGCGCGATCTGGAGTTGCAGGTCGTGCGCACCAGCCGTTAACAGGAAAATCCTCTCCGCCCGCGGAATGAGCGATGCTGCCTTAATGTGGTCATTTGACCACAGTGTTGTGTTGGTGCATCACCAAGCACAGGTCCGGCCCTCGAAGCGCCGGCAACATGGGGCATTTTATTGAATCGACAGGTCGCCCAAGCGGTGAGACAGGGGCAGGAGACGAGCCAGCTCGGGCTCGGCTGGCTCGGACCGGCGGCGGTTCTCGCAGCGCTGGCCTCCGCGCTGGCGACATTCCTTGTCCTTGCGGGCCTGACCCCCATCGTTCCCACGCACTTCGTGGTGATCTGGGTGTTCGTGCTCAACGGCGCGCTCATCCTGCTGCTCCTGGGGGTTGTCGCCTGGCAGACCCGCCGTCTGGTCCGCGAGCGTCGCGCCGGTGCTGCCGCCGCCGGTCTCCACGTGCGAATCGTCGGCCTTTTCAGCCTCTTGGCGGTCGTTCCTGCTATTCTGGTTGCCCTTGTTGCGACGGTGACGCTCGAACGCGGGCTCGATCCCTGGTTCACCGGATCGATCAAGGAATTGATGGAGAATACCGTCTCCATCGCCCGCGCCTACCGGGACCTGCAATGYACCTCGCTGGCGCGCGAAACGCAGCTGATGGCGGCGGACATCAACCGCGCCAAGGTGCTGTACGACGCCGACAGGGCGGTCTTCCGCGACTTCGTCAATTCCCGCGCGGTCTTCCTCAGTTTTCCGCTCACGATGATTCTGGAGCCGGACGGAACGGTTGTGGAGCGGATCGAGCCCAAGAAGATCGAGGGCATCGCCCCTCCGTCTCCGGAAGACCTCGCGGAGGCCAACACCGAGGAGGCGCTTTGCCTCTTCGAAGGCAACCTGTTCCGCTCGGTGTTGAAACTCTCCGCTCATGGCGGGCGCATCCTGTTCGTCGCCCGCCCGGTGGACCCGCGATCCGTGGAATTCGTCCCCGTCGCGGAAGCGGGCCTCGGTCACTACCAGGCGCTCGAGCAGAAACGCGCGGGCATCCAGATCGCCTTCGCGTCCATGTTCGCGCTCATCGCGCTGATCGTGTTGCTGTCCGCGATCTGGTTCGGGCTGAACTTCGCAAACCGGCTCGTCGCCCCCATCCGACGATTGATCCACGCAACCGATCAGGTGGCGACCGGCAATTTCTACGTCCAGGTTCCGGTCCGGCGCGGGGAGGGCGACCTCGCCCATCTGGGCGAGACCTTCAACAAGATGACCTCCGAGTTGCGCCACCAGCATGACGGGCTGACCGCCGCGAGCGACCTCATGGATCGCCGACGCAGGTTCACCGAGGCGGTGCTCGCCGGCGTATCGGCAGGCGTCATCGGCATCGACGCCAGAAGCGTCATCACCATCGTCAATCCCTCAACCGAGGCCCTGCTGTCGACCTCGGCGGAAAGCCTGCTCGGCGCGCCCATTTCGACCGTGCTGCCGGAAGTCGCCGATCTCGTCGAGGAGATGCGGCAGGGGCGGCATCGTCTGATGCAGAAGCAGATCATGATTTCGCGCCGGGGCAAGGAGCGCATCATCGACGTCCGGGTGACGAGCGAGCAGGCGCGCAGCGACGAGCGCGACCTTGTCATCACGCTCGACGACATCACCGACCTTGTGTCAGCCCAGCGAACGTCCGCCTGGGCCGACGTAGCGCGGCGCATCGCCCACGAGATCAAGAATCCGCTGACGCCCATTCAACTCGCGGCCGAGCGGATCCGCCGTAAATACGGGAAGGTGATCACCACCGATCGCGAGGTGTTCGACCAATGCACAGACACCATCGTGCGGCAGGTGGACGACATCAAGCGCATGGTGGACGAGTTCTCGTCCTTCGCGCGGATGCCCAAGCCCACCATCGGAGAGGACGATCTCGCCGAGATGGTCCGGCAGGTGGTGTTCATGATGCGGATCGCGCATCCGGACATCGCCATCGACGACGCGCTGCCGAACGGTCCGGTGCCGGCGCCATTCGATCGGCGCCTGCTCTCTCAGGCCGTCCAGAACATCGTCAAGAACGCCACCGAGGCGATCTCCGCCGTGCCGGAAAGCGAGCGCGGACAGGGGGCCATCTCGGTGGTGCTCGATGGCACCCATCCCGACTATTTCATTCTGGCGATCACCGACAACGGCAAGGGATTTCCAATCGAGGGGAGGCAACGGTTGCTTGAGCCCTATATGACCACGCGCGAAGGAGGCACCGGCCTCGGACTTCCGATCGTCGCGAAAATACTCGAAGACCATGGCGGTGGCATGGAGCTTGTCGACAACCCGGAAGGGCGGGGCGGACAGGTTCGCATGTGGATACCGAAGAGGAAGCATGTTGCATTGGAAGAATCGTCGTCCGGCCCTGCCGACACGCAGACGAGCGGGGTGTCGTGATGAGCGCTGATATTCTCGTGGTCGATGACGAGGCCGACATCCGGGATCTCGTCGCAGGCATTCTGGAGGATGAAGGGCACCGCACGCGCACGGCGGGTTCGTCCGACGAGGCGCTGGGCTCCATCGAAGCACGGCGGCCCCATCTGGTGTTTCTCGACATCTGGTTGCAGGGCAGCCGCCTCGACGGCTTGCAGGTTCTCGACCTCATCAAGGCCGACCACCCTGACCTGCCGGTCGTGATGATCTCCGGGCACGGCAACGTGGAAACGGCGGTATCGGCCATCAAGGCCGGCGCCTACGACTTCATCGAGAAGCCCTTCAAGGCCGACCGCCTGGTGCTGGTTGCGGAACGCGCGCTCGAGGCCTCGCGGCTCAAGCGCGAGGTGCGGGACCTGCGCGCCCGCTCGGTGCAGGCGAGCCGGATTGCCGGCAAGTCCGTTACCATCAACCAGTTGCGGCAGGCAGTGGAGCGGGCCTCTCCGACGAATGCCCGCATCCTCGTGACGGGTGCGCCCGGCTCCGGCAAGGAGCTGACGGCGCGCACGATCCATGGCCTCTCCGGCCGTGCCAACGGTCCGTTCGTGGTGGTGTCTGCCGCCACCATCACGCCGGAGAACATGGAAGCGGAGTTGTTCGGGTGGGAAGGCGACGACGGCAAGGGCCGCCGGGTCGGCGCGCTGGAGGAGGCCCATGGCGGCACTCTCTATCTCGACGAGATCGCCGACATGCCCCGGGAGACCCAGAGTCGCATCCTGCGCGTGCTCGTCGATCAAAATTTCCAGCGCGTCGGCGGAACGACGCGGGTCCATGTGGACGTGCGGATCATTTCCTCGTCGAGCCGGGACCTGCCCGCCGAGATCGCCGCGGGCCGCCTGCGCGAAGACCTGTTTCACCGGTTGGGCGTCGTCCCGATTCGCGTGCCGTCTCTCTCCGAGCGGCGCGAAGACGTGCCCGAACTGATCGAATTCTTCATGGATCAGATCTCGGCCACCACCGGCCTGCCGAAACGGCAGATCGGAGAGGACGCGATGGCGGTGCTGCAATCGCACGACTGGCCCGGCAACGTCCGCCAACTCCGCAACAACGTCGAGCGTCTGATGATTCTCACCACCGGCGAGCCGGATGCGCCGATCACCAGCGACATGCTGCCGAGCGAGATCGGCGCCCTGGTGCCATCGACGCCGGGCGGGGCAGGGGGCGAGAAGCTCATGAGCCTGCCGCTGCGCGACGCCCGCGAGATCTTCGAGCGCGAATACCTGCTGGCGCAGATCGCGCGGTTCAGCGGAAATATCTCGCGCACGGCGGAATTCATCGGGATGGAGCGCTCGGCCCTGCATCGAAAGCTCAAGTCCCTGGGGATCGGCGGATAGCGCGGGCGTGTCAAAAAACACGCTCCGGGCAATTTTGGGGCGATGACCTCTTGCCTAACGGCAAGGTTGGCCTTGTAATAAGAAGCCGGTCACCGACCGCACGAAAGCGGACAACCATATAAGCGGCCCCATAGCCAAGACCGGCGGCGATGGGCTGGCGAGGCAACTTACATGGCGGGCGATCGCGCGCAGAATCTCCAGGACACCTTTCTCAATTATGTCCGGAAGCAAAAAATACCCCTGACAATTTTCCTCGTGAATGGCGTCAAGCTCCAGGGCGTGGTCACCTGGTTCGATAATTTCTGCGTCCTACTGCGCAGGGATGGCCACTCGCAATTGGTCTACAAGCACGCCATCTCAACGATCATGCCCGGACAGCCGGTGCAATTGTTCGACCCCGTCGACGAGGTCGTCGAAAAGGCTTGAAGTGACCGAACCGCGTACGCCAGGTGAAGAGCGCCTCCTGCAACTGGCCGAGCCCGAGAAAGATGTCGCGGCCGGCACGAACACGCTTGTGGTCGGTCCCTATCTGACACGGAAATGGCGTCTGGGCGGCCCGCGAAAGCCGGACGAGGAGGGCGCCAATCCCCGCCCCGCGGAGGCTCGTCTCGACGAGGCCGCGGGTCTCGCGGCGGCCATCGACCTGCACATCGTCCACACGCTCATCGCGCCGTTGAGTTCCCCGCGCCCGGCGACCTATATCGGCAGCGGCAAGGTCGAGGAGATCGCCGGAATCATCCGCGCCGAGGAGATCGGCCTCGTGGTGATGGATTGCGCGCTGAGCCCGGTCCAGCAGCGCAATCTGGAAAAGGAATGGGGCGCCAAGGTCATCGACCGGACGGGCCTGATTCTAGAAATCTTCGGCCGCCGCGCACGCACCAAGGAAGGGACGTTGCAGGTCGAGCTGGCCCATCTGTCATACCAGAAAGGCCGCCTTGTCCGCTCATGGACCCACCTCGAGCGCCAGCGGGGCGGATTCGGCTTTCTCGGCGGCCCGGGCGAGACGCAGATCGAGGCCGACCGCCGGATGATTCAGGAGCGCATGACGCGGATCGAGCGGGAGCTCGAGACGGTCGTGAAGACACGTTCGCTCCACCGCCAGAGCCGGAGGAGGGTGCCTTACCCGATCATCGCGCTGGTGGGCTACACGAATGCCGGCAAGTCGACCCTCTTCAACCGCATGACGGAGGCCGACGTGCTGGCCGAGAACATGCTGTTCGCCACCCTTGATCCGACCTCCCGCGCGATCGATCTCCCGCATGGCGAGAAGGCGATCCTGTCCGACACCGTCGGTTTCATCTCCGAGCTTCCGACCATGCTGGTCGCGGCTTTTCGCGCGACCCTGGAGGATGTGGTCGAGGCGGATGTGCTGCTTCACGTGCGCGACGTCTCGCATGGCGAGACGGACGCGCAGGCAGGCGACGTGGCAGTGGTTCTGCGGGAGCTCGGCATCGATCCGGATGACACCAAACGCATCATCGAGGTCTGGAACAAGGCGGACCTGATGTCGGAGGACGACCGCGCCAAACTGGCGGTGAAGTCAAGCCGCACCGACGAGGAGCGCCGCCCGGTCCTGATCTCGGCGCTGACCGGCGAGGGGATTCCGGAGCTGCTTTCGACCATCGAGGAGCATCTCTCCAAAGGTCGGGTGAGCTATCGGGTCGAGGTCGAGCCCGCTGACGGGCAGGGGCTCGCATGGCTCCACGAAAACGCTGAGATCCTCGACCGGGAAACCACCGAGGGTGGGCGTTCGATCCTGCGGGTGCGGGTCATGTCGGGCAAGGAACCTCGCCTGCTCAACCGGTTTCCCGGCGCACGGACGGTTTAGACGCCGTCAGCCCCGCTCTGCGTTCTTGGCCTCCACCCAGAGCTTTTCCATGGTGTCGAGATCGGCCTCATTGAGCGACTGGCCTTGCCGCGCGAGAGCCTTTTCGATCGACCCGAAACGGCGTTCGAACTTGGCATTGGTGCGCCGGAGCGCCGTCTCCGGATCAATGCCGTAATGGCGCGCGAGATTGGCCGCGGCGAACAGAAGGTCGCCGATCTCATCCTCGACCCTGTCCCGATCGCCCGAGGCCGCGGCCTCGCCGACCTCGTCCAGTTCCTCGTGAATCTTCTCGACCACCTGAGCGGCCTCCGGCCAATCGAAACCGACCTTCGCGGCTTTCGCCGTGAGCTTGTGAGCGCGGGTCAGGGCGGGGAGCGCCATGGGAACACCGCCGAGGAAGCCCTCCTCGGGTTCGTCCGCGACACCGGCCTCGAGGCGGTTTGACCGACGCTCGTCCTTCTCGGTGCGCTTGATGTCGTCCCACAGATTCTTGACCTCGGCCGGCGACAGGTCGCGCGCCGCGCCGAAGACGTGCGGATGACGCCGGATCAGCTTGGTGGTGATCGCCTCGACCACGTCGCCGAACCCGAACACGCCCTGCTCCCGCGCCATCTGGGCGTGAAAGACCACCTGGAGCAGCAGGTCGCCCAGTTCGTCCCGAAGGTCGGCGAGATCGCCCCGCTGGATGGCGTCCACCACCTCATAGGCTTCTTCGATGGTGTATGGCGTAATCGACGCGAAGGTCTGTTCGAGGTCCCACGGGCAACCGGTGCCCGGCGCGCGGAGCGCCGCCATGATTTCGATGAGGCGGGAGATTTCGGAGGAGGGCGTCACGGTTGGCTCCGTTTCGAGATGCCGCCTTCATAGACCGGGGAGGAGGRCCAAGGCCAGCCGTGCGATTTGGCACATCGCAGTCCGAGACGGGACAAAATCTTAAAACCGCTCCTTGAAAGCCCTCAGGAACGTTACACCATAACCTGAAGTTGCGGAAGAGAATGATACACGGAGGACGATATGGATCTGGCAACCGAAATGGAGCTGTTGGAGCAGAGGATTTTGGCGGGCACACCGGCCGCCAATGGTGGGCCGACAGGCGATCAATCGGGCAGTGGAAGCAATGCACCGAGCGGCACTGGCTGGGGTGTGACTTGGGATTTCAGGATTGGACCTCCGACAGGACCACCGAAATACAAAGGTAAGCTGAAGTGGGGCAGCGGCGACGCCGCAAAGCAGGGCGATGACCGGGTCGATGGCGAGGATGGCGACGACACGCTGATCGGCGGCGAAGGCGACGATTGCCTCAAGGGCGGCGCGGGCAGCAACCTCCTCGAGGGGGGGTATGGCGCTGACACGCTGGTGGGCGGCGGCGACGGCGTCTCGCTTGCGGATTACAGCCATGCCCACGGCGGTGTGGCGGTGCGTCTCGACGGCACGGGCAGCACGGGCGACGAGGCGCAAGGCGATGTGTTCATCAACATCGCGGGCGTGCTGGGCTCGGCCCATGACGATAAGCTCTATGGCGACGACAGCGACAACCTGCTCGTCGGCAATGGCGGCAATGATCTCATCGGTGGCGGCTGGGGCGACGACCGGCTCTTCGGCGGGGACGGCGACGATACGCTGAGGTAGCGAGGGCGACGATTATCTCGTCGGTGGCACCGGCAACAATCTGCTTGAAGACGGACACGGCGCCGACACTCTGGATGGTAGCGGCGGCTGCGGCATCGCCGATTATCGACGCGCCTACAGCGCCGTGACGGTGCATCTCGCCGACAGCTCGGAGAATACAGGGACTGCGGCGGAAGGCGATGTGTACATCAACATCATGGGCGCCTGGGGATCGATGTTCGGCGACACGCTGGTCGGTGACGGCAACGCCAACTGGTTCGTCGGCGATAGCGGCAACGATCTCATCGATGGCCAAGCCGGCAACGACTCGCTCTACGGCTCGGACGGCGACGACACGCTGCTCGGCGGCGACGGCAACGATTACCTCGTGGCCGGCACCGGCAACAACATCCTCGATGGCGGGGCGGGCGCCGATACGCTCGACGGCGCCGGCGGTTGGGGCGTGGCGGACTACCGCAACGCGCAGAGCGCAGTGACCGTTCGCCTGAATAATTCCGGCAGCAGCACAGGCGATCTGGCGGCGGGTGACGTCTTCGTCGACGTCAACGGCGTCTTCGGTTCGGCTCACAGTGATATCCTGGGGGGCAACCTCAACGCCAACTGGATGATCGCCGGTGGCGGCGACGATATCGTCAACGGGGGCAGGGGCAACGACACGCTCTACGGTTCGGAGGGCGCCGACACGATCGATGGCGGTGACGACAGCGATCAATTGAGCGGCGGGGACGGCAATGACGTGCTCATGGGCAATAGCGGCCTCGACCTGCTCGACGGCGGCGCCGGCTTTGACGTGGCTTCCTATGAGGATGCCGGCTACGGCGTGATCGTGAATCTCGCGACCGGCGTTGCGGCTGGCGATACGTTGATCGGCATCGAGGGACTTCGGGGCTCCAACTTCGACGATCAGCTTACCGGCGACGCGGGCGCCAACACGCTCTCAGGCAATGGCGGCAACGACTATCTGAGGGCCGATGCGGGCAATGATACGCTCGATGGCGGTGCGGGCGACGATAACCTCGTGGGAGGCGCAGGAGCCGATGCGCTCAATGGCGGTGCGGGCATGGACGTGGCGGTTTACGCGACGGCCTCAGGCGGCGTGATCGCCAACCTTGCCAATTCGTCGATCAACACCGGCGATGCGACGGGCGACAGCTTCATCGCGGTCGAAGGATTGAGCGGATCGGGCTATGCCGACCAACTCATCGGTAACCAGGTGGCCAATGTGCTTTCTGGCGCCGGCGGCAACGATCTGTTGAGCGGCGGCGGCAGCGCCGACACGCTCGATGGTGGCAGCGGCCTCGACACTCTCGTCGGCGGCGCGGGCAACGACGTCCTGATAGGCGGGAGCGGCAGCGACGCGTTCCTGTTCGATACGACGCCAGACTCCGGCAACGTCGATCAGATCCTCGACTTCGTGACGACCGAGGATCGCATCCATCTGAGCCAAAGCGCCTTAGCGGGATTTGCGCCTAGTGCTCTGAAGGCCTCGGCGTTCAAGTTGGGCACATTCGCCACGGCAGCCGGGCCACAAATTCTCTACAACAAGGGCAGCGGCGAGCTGTTTCTGGATGTGGATGGGACAGGCGCGCAAGCGGCGGTCAAGTTCGCGGTAGTAGCGGCTGGCACGGCGTTGACCGCAGACCACTTCCTGGTGATCTGAGGCCCGACCACCGAAGGACACGGCACCGTCTGTGCCGTTCAGGATCACAGTGAACTCTGGCATCGAGCCAGTCGGTCGCTGATGACGAATCCGTGAAGTGGCCCACCCCGGCGGACCCCATGCGGCCCGCCGGGGCAGGGCGCATCGACGCCGCAATACCCTCAACGCTTCGTCGCCGCGATCGCATAGCGGTGCTGGGTTGCACGCTCCAGGCCCTTGAGCAGCGGCAGGTGTTTTGCCTGCTCGCGGTGAATACGTTTGAGATCGTGATCCACGGTGACTTCGGCAAAGCCTGTCTCGCGCAGCAGGTCCGAGACCTCGCCCGCTCGCGCTCCCCCCGAGAAGTGGACCTGTCGCAAAATCCGCTCATGTGTTTCGCGCATCGCGTCCGGTGTATGGGATGCAAGGGAGGTTCGCCGCGTCAGCCGTTCAATCACCCTGATCATCCGCTTCACGAGCGTGTCTGAGACGAAATCGCCGTCGACAATGAGAACTTTTCCGCCCGGCTTCAGCAGGGAATGCCATTCGCTGAACGCAGCCCGCGGGTCGATCAGCGTCCAGACGAGATGACGCGTGACGATGACGTCGTAGCTCTCCGGCTTCTCCAGCGTCCGCTCGGCGTCACCCACGACAAAATGAATGCGCGCCCCGCGTGATTCGGCCTTGGCGCGGGCGCGGGCCAGCATGGCCTCGGACCAGTCGAGCCCGGTCACCTGGAAACCGATTTCGTCGAGCAGATGCGAGATCACTCCGGTTCCGCTTGCGAGGTCGAGCGCACGGCGCTCGGCTCCGTGGCCGAGATGGCGAAGAAGAAGTTCGCGCCACGCCTGCCTCTCAGCCTCTGAGAAGATCTCATGCCCCACCTGCTTGTCGAATGTCGGGGCGCGAGCGGACCAGTAGTCACGGATTTCATCGCGAAGGCTGTAATTTGACGACATTGGACCTGTTCCAGATATGCGGCGGCCGGCTCTACCGTCAAATTTCAGGTTCGTCAAATTACGACCGTCATGAATACATTATAGTTTTTCCAAACTACAGAATATAATAATTCCAATGTGTCATATTAACTTGTTTGATTATAGTAATTCTAAAAGATAGAGCTTGATATACTTATTTTGACTCCATAGGAGGGAGTTCTTCTTTTCTATGCGAGACACATGATGCAAATGTCCAAATTGGCGCTCGGCGCGGCCCTCGCGCTCGTCTCGCTTCTCCCAGCGAAAGCGGCCGACACGACGATCACCGTCACCGACATCGCCGGCCGTCAGGTCGCGATCAAGTCTCCGGCCAAAAAGGTGATCCTGGGCGAGGGGCGTCAGGTCTATTTCGTTGCGGCTCTCGACACCGCGGCTCCGTTCAAGCGCGTCGTCGCCTGGCGGGATGATTTCGAGAAGGCGGATCTCGACGGCTATAAGGACTACCTCGCGAAATATCCGCAGATCGCGGACCTTCCGAAGTTCGGCGGATCGAAGGAGGGCACGTTCGACATTGAGCAGGCGGTTGCGCTGGCGCCCGATGTCATGATCATGAACATCGAGGCGAAGACGGCCACCGACGACTCGAAGCTCATCGAGAAACTCGCCAAGGTCGGCATTCCCGTCGTGTTCGTGGATTTCCGCGACAAGCCCTTCGAGAACACCGAGCCCAGCATGCGCCTGATCGGCAAGCTGTTCGGCGAAGAAGCGCGGGCAGAGGAGTTCATCGCCTTCCGGAAGGAGCAGATCGAGCGCGTCACCGGGCGTCTCGCCAAGGCCAATGCAGCAAAACCGCTCGTGATGATGGAGCGCGCGGCCGGCTATGGCGACGATTGCTGCATGTCCTTCGGCAATGAAAACTTCGGCAAGATGGTCGAGATGGCCGGAGGCACGAATCTCGCCGGCACCATCATCCCGGGAACCTTCGGCGTCGTGAATCCGGAGCAGGTCATCGCCGCCAATCCGGATCAGGTCATCGTCACGGGATCGAACTGGGAACTTTATGTACCCGGGGGCAAGTGGGTGGGAGTGGGCTCGGGCGCCGACAAGGCGAATGCCAGGGCCAAGCTCGACGCGCTGATGAAACGTCCGGCATACACGGGCGTGAAGGCGGTGCAGAACAAGCAGGTCCATGCCATCTGGCACCAGTTCTACAACAGCCCCTATCAGTTCGTCGCCATCCAGCAGATGGCGAAGTGGCTGCACCCGGAGCTGTTCCGCGACCTCGACCCCGACCAGACAATGCGCACGCTCTACGAGCGCTTCCTCCCGGTTTCCTACAAGCCGGGCTATTGGGTCTCGCTGTCGGACAAGGAATAGGTCTTGGCTCACCCCGCATCCATTGGAGTTCAGCCGGGGCGCGGGGCCTACCGCGCCCTGGTCCAGCGCAAGAAACTCGTACTCCTGGCGCTCACCATTGTTCTGGCGCTGTCTGTCATCGCGGATCTGGGCCTGGGGCCGGCTCGCTATACGATGGGGGAGGTGCTGCTCGCCCTATCGGGATCGGAAGAAGTGTCACACCAGATCAGCGTCGTGATCTGGGAGATCCGGATGCCCGTGGCCCTGATGGCGGTGGTCGTCGGAGCGGCCCTGTCGGCCGCGGGCGCGCAGATGCAAACGATCCTGAACAATCCGCTGGCGAGCCCCTTCACGCTCGGGATCTCCGCCGCCGCGAGCTTCGGCGCGTCGCTTGCCCTCGTGTTCGGAGTCGGTCTCMTGCCTTTCGCCATCGAATACGTGGTCTCGATCAACGCATTGTTGATGGCGATGGCCGCCGCTCTGTTCATTCACCTCATGAGCCAGAGGCGAGGGGTGACGGTCGAAACCATCGTCCTGCTGGGCATCACTCTCGTCTTCACCTTCAACGCCTTGCTCGCACTCGTGCAATTTCTTGCCTCCGAGCAGGCGCTCGCAGCCGTCGTCTTCTGGACGATGGGCAGCCTCACCCGGGCGACGTGGCCGAAATTAACCATCACGGCCGCGATCCTTGCCGTGTCGCTTCCGCTCTTCTTCCGCCGCTCCTGGGCCCTGACGGCGCTTCGCCTCGGCGAGGACAAGGCGGCGAGTTTCGGGGTGAATGTGCGCTGGCTCAGGCTCGAGACGATGCTCGTCGTCAGCGTGCTCGCCGCGGTTCCCGTCGCCTTCGTCGGCACGATCGGATTCGTCGGTCTCGTCGGTCCTCACGTGGCCCGCATGCTGATCGGCGAGGATCAGAGATTCTTCCTGCCGGCATCCGCGCTCGCGGGCGCCGCCATGCTGTCGCTGACATCCGTGATCAGCAAATCGCTCATCCCCGGCAGCATCATTCCCATCGGCATCATCACGGCCCTGGTGGGCGTGCCGTTTCTTTTCAGCCTCATCATGATGAACAGGGGACGGGCATGGTAGCCACACTGCAACTCAACGGCGTCGGGGTTCGCTACGGAAGGCAGGAGGTGCTCTCGGGCATCTCCACACCGGTGCTGAAAGGAGGCGAGGTGACGGCCGTGATCGGGCCGAACGCCGCTGGAAAGTCGAGCCTGTTCCGAAGGATCGCGGGCCTTCTCGGCGGGCCGGGCGACATCGCGATCGGCGGCCTCTCGACCGGACTTGCATCCCGCGGCCTCTGCTACATGCCTCAGGACACTTCCGTGAACACGGTCCTGACGGTCTACGAGTCAATCCTGCTGGTGCGCAAGCAGGAATCCGATCCCCGGGTCACCGACGAGGACCTTGAAGCGGTGGATGACGTTCTGGGAGAGCTGCGCATCGAAGGAATCGCATTCAAGGGCTTGTGTGAGCTCAGCGGCGGCCAACGCCAGCTCGTCTCGCTGGCCCAGACCCTGGTGCGCAATCCGGAGATTCTGCTGCTCGATGAGCCGACGAGCGCCCTTGACCTTCACCGGCAGGTCGAAGTGCTGGCGCTGATCCAGGCAATGGCGCGCAAGCGGCAGATCTGCGTGGTGCTTGCCATTCACGACCTCAACCAGGTCCTGCGCGTAGCCGATCGCGTCATGGTGATCGATGCGGGGACGATGGTGAGATGTGGGCCGGCCGAGACGGTGATCACGCCCGGGCTTCTCAAGGACATCTACAAGGTCGACGGCAGGATCGAGAGATGCTCAAGGCGGTGCTCCCAGGTCATCATCGATGGGCCGTGTTTGCGAGAGGCGTGAGGAGGAGGAGCTGTCGCGCCCGGCCGCGTGCCTATAGATATAATTCGCATAAGATATATTATGGAACTAAAAAGCTCGTTAAGTGTTAAAGGGATAGCCGTGAGACCGACCGGCCGGGCCTCGCCACGTGGCCATACCGGCATCTGAACAGCCCCCACTCTCCAACCTTCCTCAACCCGCTTCGAACGCCATCCCGTCAAAGGCCGGCTCGACATCGTCCGGGATTCGTCGGCGCAGCGTGTCGTAATCCACGTCCGTGTGCATGTTGGTGAGGATGGCGCGCCGCGGCTTGACTTCGGCGATCAGCGCCAGGGCCTCGTCGACCGAGAAATGCGTCGGGTGCGGCGTGTACCGCAAGGCGTCCAGAATCAGGACGTCGAGACCCCGCAGCATCTCGACGCTCTCCGCCGGCATCTTGTTCACGTCCGGAGCGTAAGCGAATTTTCCGAAGCGGAAGCCATGGGCGTCCATGTCGCCGTGGATCATGCGGAACGGCATCGCGGTGATCGTTCCTCCGGGGCCGGCAATCGAGGTCGCGGCCTCGCGATCGAGGTGATGCGCCACGAGGATCGGCGGATAGTCGCTGCCGGCCGGTGCCTCGAAACAATAGCCGAACCGCGCCTGCAGGAGTTCGCTCGTCATGACGTCGGCGTAGATCGGGATCTTGCGCCGCATGGCGATGACGAGCGGCCTGAGATCGTCGATCCCATGCACGTGGTCGGCATGGGAATGCGTGAAGAGCACAGCGTCGAGGCGCTTCACGTGGGCGTCCAGTAGCTGTTCCCGCAGGTCAGGCGAGGTGTCCACCAGCACGCTCGTGGTGCCGTCGCCGCTTCCGGTCTGCACGAGGATCGAGCAACGCCGGCGGCGGTTTTTGGGGTTGTGCGGATCGCACGCGCCCCAGCCCGACCCGACCCGAGGCACACCGCCGGACGAGCCGCAGCCGAGTATGGTCACCCTGTGCGTCATGAGGCGGAGACCCGATCGGCGGCTCTGGCTTTTTCGAACAGGCGATAGAAGTTCTCGGTCGTCACACGGGCGATGTCGCTTTCGCTCAAGCCCACCACCTCGGCGAGCACGCGGGCAGTATTCGCCACATAAGCCGGCTCGTTCGTCCGTCCGCGATGGGGCGCCGGCGCGAGGTAGGGCGCATCCRTTTCCACCAGCAGCCGATCGTGCGGGACAGCGGCCGCGATCCGGCGGATATCCTCGGAATTCTTGAAGGTGAGAATTCCCGAGAACGAGACGGAGAGTCCGAGTTCCACACCGATCGAGGCGAGCGTGGCGCCGGACGAGAAGCAGTGCAGGACGGCATCGAAGCGCCCTCTTCCCATTTCGTCGGTCAGGATCTCGATCATGTCCTCGTCGGCGTTGCGGGCATGGATGATCAACGGCAGCCGGGCCTCGCGCGCGGCGGCGATGTGGGTCCGGAAGACCTGCCGCTGCACGTCCCGTGGGCTCTTGTCATAATGATAATCGAGCCCCGCCTCCCCGATCCCGATGCAACGCGGATGACGCGACAATTCCACGAGCCGGGCCGTCGGCACGTCCGGCTCCTGCGCGGCGTTATGGGGGTGCGTTCCGACGGTGAAGAAGACGTTTCCGTGCGTCTCGGCGAGCAGCCGATAGGTGTCGTAACGTGACACGTAGGTCGAGATCGTCACCATGCGCCCGACGCCTGCCGCGTCGGCGGCCGCGAGGATTTCCGGCAACCGGGACTGAAGCTCGGGAAAATCCAGATGGCAATGACTGTCGACCAACATACCGAGAGCGTCCCTGTTCCGCCGGCGCCCCCTGCTCCGGCGCGACGGATTTCATAAAGCCGATAGCCGCCCGTTCGTCCACCCCGCGGCCATCATTGGGAGGATTGCTGGATGTCGTCCTTGGTGGCGTGGCACAGGCGTTGCAGCACTTGGCTACGATGCCGGGGCAACGCCATCTCCTCCTCGTATTCCTGCGGCATCGTCAGCGGCAGCGTGAGGCAGACGCTCTGGGCCGGGAGCACGTCGCACCAATCCTTGATCAGTTGCTTGTAGGAGGTTCCGACAGGACGGATGTTGCGGTCGAGATCATAGAGACCGACGGGGCAGACGCGATCGTTCTCCTCGCGAAGGGCTGTATCCCAGTCGATCTGGTCGGTCAGCGAATACCATGTGAACCCGAGAATCGGGACGCCGGTGTTGCGCACCCGCAGGACGTTGGCCCATTGCTTCCACAGCCAGTTGACGGCCTCATCGCCGCGCGGACCCTCCATAAGGTTCGTTTCGGTGTGCATCACCGGCAGCATGTAGCGGTCGTAATATTGCCGCGTGATTTCGTCGTACCCGAAGATGTCGCCGGCCGACACCGTCGTGCCGTTGGCATGGACGCGATGTTCGTTCGTCACGTAGTAATCGTTGCCCATGATGCAGTGGTGGCGCAGCGACGAGCGGTTGAGGAAGAAATGGTATTCCTCCCGCGTCATGCCGTTGCCCATGAGAAACTCGTACATCTCGGAATCGACGCGGCGGCCGTAATTGAGGTCGAGGGACAGGAAGCGCTTGGAATTCATCACCTCGGCGGGCCTGATCGCCGCCGGATTCTCGGCGTGGAAATATTCCGAGCTCTCGCTCTGGACGAAGATCGCGTCCCGCCGCACCTCGAGAATGCGCTCCATGGCCAGCACATTCGCCTTGACCAGATGCTTGAGCGCCGTGACGAACGCCTGATCGCTCGTCAATTGCTCGTTCCACCAGCCGTAGGAGGCCGAGAACAGCGCGCAGACGAACATTTCGTTGATGGGCGTGTAGAGCTGGACCCATGGAAACCGACGGGCGAAATCCTCGGCGTAGGACGCGAAAAGCTCGGGAAAATCGGGGTTCTGGAAATTGCCGAGCCAGTCGGGCACGCCGAAATGGCAGAGATCGACGATCGGAATGACGTTGAGCCGCTTGAGTTCGGCGAAGGTTTCGTCGGCGAAGGACCAGTCATAGCGGCCGGGGCCGATGAAGGTGGTATGGAGCGGCGGGCCGTAGCGCAGAACCTGGATATCGAGCTCGTCGAGCAGGGAGAAATCCTTGCGCCACAGCTTGTAGTGGCCGCATTTTTCCATCTCGTCGATGCGCGTCCGGCCATTGTTGATCGTCGGGATGCTGTTCTCGATCCCGGTTGCGAACATGAAGGTCGAAAACATCTTGTCTCCCGCTCGCGGCCAAAGGCCCCCGTTGAGCGGAAGCGTCAGGCCTCCGCCTCGATGTAACGCGGGAAGATGGGCTCAGGTTGCGGAAGTCCTTTGCCGGCCACCAGCCTGTGGGTCGGCCCGACGTGAGAAAGCTGCCGCTCTTCCGGGGCCACCGCCAGAAGATCCAGGAGCTTACCTGCGGCCTGGGGCACGAAGGGCTGGGCCAGAATGCCGACGGCGCGGAGGATTTCGGCCGTCACGTAGAGAACGGTCGCCATCCGCTCAGGATCGCTCTTGCGAAGCTTCCAAGGCTCCTGCGAGGCGAAATAGCGGTTGGCTTCCGCCACCACGGCCCAGATTTCGGCAAGTGTCGTATGGAGCGCGTAATCGCCCATCGCCGCCCTCGCCTTCGCCGGCAGAGCGTCGGCAAGCCAGAGCATATCCTGATCGGCCTGGGCGAACGGGCCGGGCGAAGGCACTGCCGCGTCGCAATTCTTGGCGATCATCGACAGCGAGCGCTGGGCCAGATTGCCGAGGTCGTTCGCCAGATCGGCGTTGATGCGGTTGACGATGGCCTCGTGCGAATAGTTGCCGTCCTGGCCGAACGGCACCTCGCGCATGAAGAAGTAGCGCAGCTGGTCGACGCCGTAGGTATCGGCCAGCGAGAAGGGGTCGATCACGTTGCCGACCGATTTCGACATCTTCTCGCCGCGGTTGAACAGAAAGCCATGGCCGAAGACCCGCTTCGGCAACGGGAGATTTGCGGACATGAGGAAGGCCGGCCAATAGACCGTGTGGAAGCGCACGATGTCCTTGCCGATGATGTGCACGTCCGCCGGCCAATAGGCCCAGCGATCGGTGCTCTCGTCCGGGAAGCCGCAGCCGGTGATGTAGTTGGCAAGCGCGTCGACCCACACATACATGACGTGCTTCGGGTCGCCCGGAACGGGAAGGCCCCAATCGAAGGTGGTGCGGCTGATCGAGAGATCCTGCAGGCCGCCGCGCACGAAACTGACGATCTCGTTGCGGCGCGTCGCCGGGCTGACGAAATCGGGATGGTCGGCGTAATGCTGGAGCAGGCGGTCTTGATAGGCGGAAAGGCGGAAGAAATAGCTCTCCTCCTCGATCCACTCGACGGGTGTGCCGCTCGGCGCACGCCAGCTCCCGTCGGGCTGTTTCGTCAGCTCGGCCTCGTCGTAATAGGCTTCGTCGCGGACCGAGTACCAGCCGGAATATTTGGAGAGATAGATATCTCCCCGCTCCTCCATCCGGCGCCAGAGCTCCTGCGTGGAGGCGACGTGATCGGCATCGGTGGTTCGGATGAAACGATCATAGGTCGCGCCCATCCGGTCGGCCATGGCCTTGAATTTCGCAGCCATTTCGTCGACGAGGGCCTTCGGCGTGGTTCCGCCGCGGTCCGCCGTCTGCTGGATCTTGAGCCCGTGCTCGTCCGTCCCCGTGAGAAAGAACACGTCGTATCCGTCGATGCGCTTGAAACGCGCCACCGCGTCGGACGCGATGATTTCATAGGCGTGCCCGATATGAGGGGCACCGTTCGGGTAGGAAATGGCCGTCGTGAGGTAGAATTTCTGTTTGTCGGCCATGGGGCAACCTTGGTCAGTTCCTGAAGCGGTGGCGGCGATCGTCACGCCGTTTTGCGCACCGCCTCCGCAAGATCGTCGAACATGCCGAGAACGAGCGGGCGGCGGTCGAGATTGTAGATGTCGATCTCGCGCGCGTGCCGGGCGATCTTCTCACATACCTCCACAAGGGGCGCAAGGCGCGCGGCGCCAAGCGCCGCCGTCTCGTGAAGCCGCGCCGACACCCATCTGTCGATGGTCTCGAGGGCCAGTTCGTAGCTCGCATCGGCGTCGCGCCTCGCGAGCGTTTCACCGAGCGCCAGAATGGCCTTGGGGTCCGTACGCGGCAGCTTTTCGAGGATCGCGCCGATCTGCCCCACCAGCGCGACCTTGTCGGCGTCGAGCAATTCAAGCGTGCGCCGGACCGACCCCTCGCCGAGCTTGCGGGCTTCGGCGAGAAGATCCGGCGACACCTCCGTCCAGGGCCCACCCAGAGACGCGATGGCTGAATTCACATCCGAATCCGCCAGCGGCCGCAGGAGCAATCGCCGCGATCGCGAGCGGATGGTCGGCAGGACCCGCTGGGGGGCATGGCTGACGATGAGAAAGATCGAGCGTGGCGGCGGCTCTTCGATGACCTTCAGGAGCGCATTGGCGCCGGCGGCGGCGAGATCCTCGGCGCAATCAACGATACAGACGCGATAGCCGCCGTCGGCCGAGGTGGAGCCGAACATTTCGATGGTCTTGCGCACGGCATCGACCGGGATGGTCGTGGAGGCCGCCTTCTTGTCCGTTGCCGGCGTGCGGCGCAGCACGGTGAGATTCGGATGGGAGAGCGCCATGACCTGCCGCGCCACCCGGGAATCCGGCGGGCAATCGAGCGTGTCGATGAAGCGATCGTGACTTCTCGTCGGGTCGAGCACGGCCCGCGCGACCCGGTAGGCGAGGGTCGCCTTCCCGATGCCCTGGGGCCCGCCGATCAGCCAGGCGTGGTGAAGCCTGCCCTGGCGCAATCCGTCGAGGAACGCCGCCTCCCCCTCGCGGTGGCCGAAAAAGGCGAATTGTTCGCGCGGGTGCGGCGCGCCCTCGAAGGCGTCCGGCTCGGTCTCGCTGATTTCACGCGCCATGGTTCGGCCTCATGGCCCTGCCCGCCAGTTTCGGCAGGCGAGCCTCGACCGCCTCCCAGATGGCCGACTCGACCTCGTCGGGTGAACGATCCGCCGCGATCACCACGCAACGCGACGGGTCTGCTCTGGCGATGGAGAGGAAGGTCTCGCGGAGCTTGTTGTGGAATGCGAGGTCTTCCTCCTCGAACCGGTCGACGCCCTCCCCTTTCGTTTCCCGACGAGCGCCTGCCCTCTTGAGGCCTTCCTCAGCGGGAAGGTCGAGCACAAGCGTCAGGTCGGGGCGAAGGCCGTTCAGGGCGGCGCGCTCAAGGGCATTGATGAGGGTCGTGTCGACCTCGCCGGATGCCCCCTGATAGGCCCGGGTCGAATCGGCGAAGCGGTCGCACAACACGTGGCTGCCCTCGCGCAACGCCGGGGTGATGGTCTGGTCGATATGGTCGATGCGCGCGGCGGTGAAAAGAAGCGCCTCGGCAAACGGTCCGAGCGGTTTCGCCTTTCCGCCCAGAATGAAAGCCCGGACGTTTTCCGCATAGGGAGAGCCGCCGGGCTCGCGGGTGGCGACGACCGATTTCCCCAAGGCCTCGATGCGAGCCCGAAGCCGCCCGATCTGGGTCGATTTGCCGGTCCCCTCGCCGCCTTCGAATGTGATGAAGTGACCCGCCATCAAATACCGCTGAACGCATCCGAAAGCGCGCGCCTGACCCAGCCCGTGCTCACCTCCAGCAAACCGTCGAACGCGCGCTGCCGCAACGTCCCGACTCCCACATCTTCGCTGGCGTAAAGCGGCATTTCGAGAGCCTTCGTGTCGCCGCGGGTGACTTCGATACGGGCCACCTGGGCACCCTTCTTCACGGGAGCTTTCAGCGGACCCTGATAGACGATGCGCGCCGAGAGCCGCTCACCGTCCCCGCGACGAACGAGTACACGAATCGGCCGGTCCGAGACAAGCGGCAGGGACCTGCGATCTCCGCCAAACACATCCGCATCGCCCACCGGCTGTCCGGCCTCGAACAGCAGATGCGGCTCGAACGAGCGGAACCCCCATTCCAGAAGCTTGCGGGACTCGGCGGCCCGGTCGCGGGCGGTCTTCAGGCCGTTGACGACGACCACGAGACGCTGCCCGTTCTGGACGGCGGAGCCGACGAGCCCGTAGCCGGATTCGTCCACGTTCCCGGTTTTCAGGCCATCGGCGCCGATATCCATGGTGAGCAAGGGATTTCGGTTGAGCTGACGGATCTTGTTCCAGGTGAATTCGCGCTCGGCGAACATCGGATAATAATCCGGGTAGGTTTCGATCACGTGGAGCGCAAGCTTCGCCAGATCGCGGACCGTGACTTTCTGGTCGGGTTCGCTGTAGCCGGTAGCGTTGCGGAACGTGGACTTCGTGAGACCGAGTTCGCGGGCGCGATCGGTCATCCGCCGCGCGAAGTTCTCCTCCGTTCCGGAAATACCCTCGGCGATGGTGATCGCGGCGTCGTTGCCCGACTGCACCACCAGCCCCCGGAGCAGGTCCTCGATCCGGATGGGCGTGTTGACCTTCGCAAACATCGCGGAGCCGCCGGAACCGGCCCCACCCTTCTTCCAGGCATTCACCGAGACGGTGAACTCGTGGTCCATGGTCAGCCTGCCGCTCTTCAGTTCGTTAAAGAGAATCTCGGCGGTCATGATTTTGGCCATGCTGGCGGGCGCCACCAACTCGTCGGGRCTCTTTTCAAAGAGAACCGCGCGCGTATCCGCATCGAGGAGAATCGCGGTCGGCGCGATGGTCTGAAACGCCTGCGCGGACGCTTCGTGCGGCGCACCAAGAACGCCCAGTAAGAGACTGAAAACAAGGTATTTCATGCCGCTCACGCGGGCGGTGATGAGGTGCGTTTTTCCAGCCATGCCGAACTCTTCCCTTGGGAGAGCTGGAATCTGTAGCATGAAGGCGGAAAATCAACGCCAAGCTTCTTTTCGGAAAGCTTAATGGCTGCCCTACAGTGGCCGGGTACACCCCGCCCGCCCCCGCGGGGTCGGGAAAGGAGGCGAGCCGCCAGCTCGCGGATCAGCGCGTCAGGAAACGCGACTGATCGAGAGGCGCGAAGCCGCTGCTCTTCTGAAATCCGGCCTGCGCCTTCTGATTCTCTGCGTAATAGAGGCGGGCGACCACCGGGCGGGGCTGCAGGATATTCGGCGAAACGGAGCTGACGCGCACCGGCGTCACAGCCCCCGGAATGGTTCCGAGATCGAAGGGCCGCTCAGGCGGCAAAGGAACGGAGGCCGGAACCGCCGACGCCATGACGCGCGGTGGCGCATAGGTCTGGATCGGCTCATCCATCTCGAGCGGCTCCGACGCCCGTGAAGCTGTCAGCACCGGCGCCGGACGCGGCGTTGCCTCGGCGAGCATCGTCGGACGGCCGCCGGTGAGCGAGGCGGGCGCGCCATCGGTGCGCAGGCTCGCAAGAAGGATTTGGTCGTCGCTGCCATTGGTGGAGGCGCGGCCGACATACTCGACCTTCACCCGCGCGGTGCCCTGTTGCTTGAAGCCAAGGGCAATGGCGGCGCGCTCCGACACGTCGATGATGCGGTTGCCGTGAAAAGGCCCGCGGTCATTGACGCGAACGATCATGGAGTGACCGTTCTGGGTGTTGGTGACGCGCGCATAGCTGGGCAGCGGCATCGTGGTGTGGGCGGCCGCGACCGAGCCACGGTCGAACACTTCACCATTGGCCGTGCGGCGGCCATGGAAATTCGACCCGTACCAGGAAGCCAGACCCTCGTTCTTGTAGCCGGGATTGACCTGCGGGACATAGGTGCGCCCCGCAACCGTGTAGGCCTTGCCGACCTGCTCACGTCCGCCGCCCTTGGGAACGGGTTCACCGTCGCGAATGACCCGGGGGCTCGCGGCCACGCCATATTTGGGGTCGATGCCGCCCCGAACGTTCGAGGAGCAATTGGCGGCGGTCAGCGCGATTGCGGTGACGCCAACGATGCGAAGGAGAGGAATGGGACGGCGAAAAGTCCCGTCCAATCCGGCTTTCGATTCGGCGCTATCTGACTGCATCCTGCTTTGCATCCCCTCGACCGCAAGGCGTGCGGCCAGTTTCGCAACTCCGGAAAAGCCCCATACGTGGCCCTCCGGCGGCTAAAAGAAGGTGAAATGCCCCCGCTTGTCAATGGCGAAGCTCGGACGGCGCAATTCTCTCTCACCAGCGAGAAACCACTGAAAAATCAACGACGTCGTCGAGATTGCCGATTCCCTGCGCCGCTTTTCGACGGTCGCGGCGGACAGGGGCGGGACACAATTTGCCTTCAATCCAACCGCGCCGAGCCGGCGTGGGAGGCCACACGGGAACCCAGACGAGGCAAGACCTTAAAGGGGTTTTCTGCAACGCCTGGCCGCCAAAAACGGGACTTAGCGGCGAACGAGGCCCGTCTCGTTAACCCTGCGCAACGAATTGGGCGATTGCTGCCCGATATCCCCCGTTTTTCGACGCCATGACGCGTTTGGGTCACATGATGGGGCGTTCCCTGCCCTCCCCCCGTGACGTGGCCATTGCATGTTGACGGGGAACGGCCCACCGCCTTAGACAGCAGGTACGCCATGCTGGGCGCTCGAAAGAGCGATGCGTCAGATGGAAGGGTGGCCGAGTGGTTTAAGGCAGCGGTCTTGAAAACCGCCGTGGGTGCAAGCCCACCGTGGGTTCGAATCCCACCCCTTCCGCCAATATTATAGTTTAAGTATTTGATTACTAATAATTTTTTTATTCGGTAGGTTTTCCGGCCCCAACTTCGGCCCCAACCGGAATCGGGATACGGATTCGGGTCGGGGAAAGTAGCTACCGCCGTGCGGATGCTGCCGAGCACATTGGCGGGCCCGAGCTGAGCGCCATGCGCCGCCAGTGATCTAGGCTGCCAGACTGGAAGTCGCGGCGGTGAGTTGCAGGCCGCCAAGTTGGTCGAGACCGTGGCCAATACCAGTGTGCCTACGCAGACCTGCGAGCGACGTCATAACAGCAGTAGGCCGGATCGTGTCGGTCCCCCGCACTACCAGTCCCCACAGTCTCGAGGACAACCTCGGCGCGGTCGACCTCGCGCTAACGCTACGCGATTTCGACGAGACGGAGCGTGCTGCGGCCGAGATCAGCCTCGCGGGCGCGTTATCCCGAGCCGTTGATGAGAATGACCGGAGTCTGAACACAAGTTTGCGTTCAAGATCGGCACGAAGCCGGCGCCTGCAGAATTTGGTTGCGGTGCCGGATCGTCGGTTTGCCTTTCAGAACATCGATCCAACGAGTGGAAACGACACCATGGCCAGCTTTCGTTACAAGACCTTCGGCTACGCCGCTCTGTCCGCCGGCGCGCGCCTTCAGCCCTTCTCCTTCGAGCGGCGCGCTGCGCGCGAACGACGTCGCGATGGAGATCCTCTACTGTGGCGTCTGCCACTCGGATCTCCACTGGGCGCGCAACGATTGGGGCTGGTCAGCCTATCCGGTCGTCCCGGGCCATGAGATCGTCGGCCGCGTGATCGAGGTCGGCCCGGAGGTCACGCGCTTCAATGCAGGCGATCATGTGGCGGTGGGCTGCATGGTTGATAGCTGTCAGCGCTGCGACCAGTGCCGGAAGGGCGAAGAGCAGCTCTGCCGGGAAGGCAATACGGGCACTTACAGGGGTCTCGACCGCCTCACGCGGGAGATGACGCAGGGCGGCTATTCCAAGCATGTGGTGGTTCGGGAGGAATTCGTCCTGCACGCCAGCACCGAGCAAGAGTTCGACACCGTATTCTCAGCTCTGCCGCAATTGCGAGCGGGCGGAGTCGTGTTCACCTC
>NZ_JBFUHH010000031.1:0-40663 GCF_056402495.1 Microvirga sp. P4_A5
ACCCGGTCAACGACGGCGACGTGCTGCACTTCCGCTTCGCCAACTGACGCTTTTGTGAACGCAAGCTTTGCCGTCCGTTCAGGCCGGTTATGCGTTCATCAGGCATGGAGGATCGGGCCATGCGGGAATCCGTGGAGAATATCGCCTATACGGTCGGCGGAGGTGTGGTGGCGCCGGGCATCGGCGCGGCCGAACTGCTCGTTGCGCTGGTCGTCGGGCTTGCCTTCGCGTGGAGCGCCATCCGCGCGGGCCTGTTCCGGCTTCATCATCACGGCCACGACGACTTGTCGGGACGGCGGGGCTAGCCTGCCGAGAAAGCGCTTGCGGCGTAAGAAGAGCTTGGCGCACAAGGCAGGGAGCATCGAGCTGCCGGACTTCCCGGAGCTCCCCTCCCCGCTGGACAGATCATGACCCGCTACGCGTTTGAAGATTTCACTCCGGGAATGTCGAAGGTCTTCGGTCCCGTATCGGTGTCGCAACAGGACATCGTCGCCTTTGCGACGGAGTTCGACCCGCAGCCCTTCCACATCGACGAAATCGCCGCGCGCGACAGCTTCGTCGGCACCCTGATCGCCTCCGGCTGGCATACCTGCGCGCTCAATATGCGTATGTTCGCCGACGGGATGCTGCTCGATTCGACGGCCCTCGGCGCGCCGGGGATCGAGACGCTGAAATGGCTGCGTCCCGTGAAGCCGGGGGACACCTTGCGTTCGCGCATGACGGTTCTCGATGCGCGCGAATCGAAGAGCCGGTCTCAGGTCGGCCTCGTGCAATTTCAATTCGACGTCGCCAACCAGCAGGACGAGACGGTCCTGATGCAAGGCAACTGGGTGATGTTCGGGAAGCGCGACGCCGCCCCCGTCGAGGCATCGCCCACACCCCCGCGCCCGACGGCGGAACCTGCGCCGCCGGTATCCTCCTCGCCCGAGGGAATTTCTGCGAACCCGTTCCTCGACGACCTGATCGTCGGCTCCACCGACGCGCTCGGCCACTTTACCTTTTCGGCCGAGGACATCGTGCGATTCGCCCGAGAGTTCGATCCGCAGCCGTTTCACCTCGATCCGGAGGCGGCGAAGAGGAGCCTGTTCGGCGGCCTCTGCGCGTCCGGCTGGCATACGGCCTCGGTCTGGATGAAGCTGCTCGCCGCCCATCGCGACCACGTGAGGTCTGAGACGCTTGCCCGGGGAGAGCGCCCGGCCCGCCTCGGGCCGTCGCCGGGCTTCACCAACCTGAAATGGCTGAAACCCGTCTATGCGGGCGACACGATCACCTTCAGCAGCACCCTGACGAGTAAGCGCGTGTCGGCCTCCCGTCCCGGCTGGGGAATTGCGGCGCACCACAATGAGGGCGTGAACCAGCACGGCGAGACGGTGATCGCGTTCGAGGGCGCCGTCTTCTGGGAGCGGCGGCCGACCTGAACCGTCAATGTCCCTCGAAGCTCACGAGGCTGCGGACGTCCACGCCGAGATCCCGCAGCTTCTGGGCTCCGCCAAGATCCGGCAGGTCGATGATGAAGCAGGCGGCCACGATCCTGGCGCCCATCTGGCGCAGGAGCTGCGTGGCGGCGATGGCGGTGCCGCCGGTGGCGATCAGGTCGTCGACCAGGATGACGCTGGCATCCTGCCCGAACGCATCGGAATGGATCTCCATCTCGTCGACGCCGTATTCCAGCGAATAGGCAATCCGGACGGTCTCGTGCGGCAGCTTTCCCTTCTTGCGGATCGGTACGAACCCGGCCGAGAGCTGGTGGGCGACCGCGCCGCCGATGATGAAGCCCCGGGCCTCGATGCCCGCCACCTTGTCGACCCGACCGCCCGCGAAGGGATGGACGAGCTCGTCCACCGCGCGGCGGAACGCACGCGGGTCTCCCAACAGCGTGGTGATGTCGCGGAAAATGATGCCGGGCTTGGGATAATCCGGAATCGAACGGATCGCGGCTTTGAGATCGGTGCGGAGGCGTCGGTCCATGTTGGGCTCGCGATATGCAATGAATGGGTCGGGCCGGAAGCCCGCGCGCTTTCTTAACCCGCGAGAACCCGACCCGCCACCGCGTCCAGTTTTTTCAACAGGGCGGGATTGCGCGCGGACGGCGCCGTCATGATGGCGCCGTCGAGCGCGCGGTCGGAGCCGACCGGGCATAGTGGGTGGTCGGCCGGGAAATCCCGCGCGACGCGGGCGATCAGTTTTGCGACCGTCGCGGCATTCCGTTGGGCGACCTTCACGACCGAGGCCACATCCACATCGTCATGCTCCGGGTGCCAGCAATCGAAATCCGTCACCATGGCGATGGTCGCGTAGGTGATCTCCGCCTCGCGGGCGAGCTTGGCCTCCGGCATCGCCGTCATGCCCACCACATCGTAGCCGAGGCCCTTGTAGGTCAGCGATTCGGCGTAGGTGGAGAATTGCGGGCCCTCGATGCACACATATGTGCCGCCCCGGGTGAATGGGATCGACTCGACTTTCGCCGCTTCCGCGATCGCCTCCTGCAGGAGCGGACCGACCGGGTGCGCCATCGGCACATGGCCGACGCAGCCTTGGCCGAAGAACGAGGTCTCGCGCCGGAAGGTGCGGTCGACGAACTGGTCCACGAGCACGAAGGAGCCGGGATAAAGCTCGGCCTTGAACGACCCGCAGGCCGAGACCGAGATGAGGTCGGTGACGCCGGCGCGCTTCAGGACGTCGATATTGGCCCGGTAGTTGATGTCGGACGGCGAGTGGACATGGCCCCGTCCATGGCGCGGCAGGAAGACCACGCGGGTCGAGCCGACGCGGCCCGTCCGGAGGGCGTCGGACGCCTCGCCCCAGGGCGACGCGATCCGCTCCTCCCGGAGATCCTCGATGCCGGGCAGGTCGTAGACGCCCGATCCGCCGATGATTCCGAGAACGGCCTTCGTCATGTCGGTGGCCCTCGATGATCCCGATGCGAAAAAGGCCCCGGAAAGGGGCCTTTTTCGAGAATGCTAATCCGGCAGGAAGGTCGCGGCCGGCGCCGTGTCCGAATGTCCGACCCTCGCCCAGACCTTCTTCTTGGTGAAGTAGAGGAGGCCGGAGAGCAGGATCAGGAACAGGATCGCCTGCAGGCCGAGGCGCTTGCGGGCCTCGAGATGGGGCTCGGCGGTCCACATCAGGAACGCCGTCAGGTCCCTCGCATATTGGTCCACCGTCTCGGGAACCTGCGGCTGGCCGCTCTCGAGCTTCGGATATTCCACCTGCCCGTCGCTCAGGGGCTTCGGCATGGCGATGATGTGGCCGGGGAAATATTCGTTGTAATGCCCGCCTTCCGGCAGGTTGAAGCCGGACGGGGGCTCCTTGTAGCCGTTCAGAATCGCCGCGACGTAATCGGGGCCGGTCTCGGCGAATTGCGTGAACATGTCGATGACGAACCAGGGGAAGCCGCGCTCATAGGTGCGGGCCTTGGCCATCAGCGACAAATCCGGGGGCGCCTTGCCGCCATTGGCCGCCGCGGCCGCATTCTCGTTCGGGAACGGGCTTGGGAAGCGGTCCGCCGCGCGACCGGGACGGTCGAACATGTCGCCGGCGTCGTTGGGGCCGTCCTTGATGGTGTATTCGGCCGCCAGCGCACGCACCTGCGCCTCGGAAAATTGCGGTCCGCCCGGCTCGCTCAGGTTGCGGAAGGCCACATAGCTCAGGCCATGGCAGGAGGCGCAGACCTCCCGGTAGACCTTGAAGCCGCGCTGAAGCTGGGCCCGATCGAAGGTGCCGAAGGGTCCGTGGAAGCTCCACTTGAGCTGCGGCGGCACCGGGGTGCCCTCGGCCGACAGGACGGGAGCCGAGAAGCCGAGAATCGCGGCGGCGATGAGAAGAGTACGCTTGATCATGATCTTGTTCTCCGGCGCTCTCATCAGCCTTTGGATTGCGGCTCGGCATTGGCGCCGGCTGGCATCCCCGCCCCGTGTTTCTTGCTCCCCATCACCGATTCGAGGATCGAATTGGGCAGGGGAAGCGGACGCTCGACGAAGCCGAGCACCGGCAGGATCACGAGGAAGTGGATGAAGTAATACGCCGTGGCGACCTGCGAAACGATGACGTACCAGCCTTCCGGCGGCTTCGCGCCGAGCCAGCCCAGAAGGACGGCGTCCGCCACGAGGATCCAGAAGAACTGCTTGTAGAGCGGGCGGTAGGCGGTCGAGCGGACGCGCGAGGTGTCGAGCCAGGGCACGAAGGCCAGGACCGCGATCGACGCGAACATGGCGATGACGCCCCCGAGCTTGTCGGGGATGGCGCGCAGGATCGCGTAGAACGGCAGGAAGTACCATTCCGGAACGATGTGGGCGGGCGTGACCGACGGGTTGGCCGGTACGTAATTGTCGGCGTGCCCCATGAAGTTCGGAATGTAGAAGACGAAATAGGCGAAGAAGATCAGGAACACGACCGTGGCGAAGACGTCCTTGATGGTCGCGTAGGGCGTGAACGGAACCGCGTCTTTGCCGGACTTGATCGGAACGCCCGTCGGGTTGTTCTGGCCCGGCACGTGCAGCGCCCAGACGTGGAGGATGACCACGCCGAAGATCATGAAGGGCAGCAGGTAATGGATCGAGAAGAAGCGGTTCAGGGTCGGGTTGCCGACCGAATAGCCGCCCCAGAGCAGGCTCTGGATGGTATCGCCGATCACCGGAATGGCCGCCAGGATGTTGGTGATGACGGTCGCGCCCCAATAGCTCATCTGGCCCCAGGGCAGCACGTAACCCATGAACGCGGTGGCCATCATCAGGCCGTAGATGATCACGCCGAGGATCCACAGGATCTCGCGGGGGGCCTTGTACGAGCCGTAATAGAGACCGCGGAAGATGTGGATATAGACCGCCACGAAGAACATCGAGGCGCCGTTGGCATGCAGATAGCGCAGGAGCCACCCGTAATTCACGTCCCGCATGATGTGCTCGACGGACTGGAAAGCCATCGAGGCGTTCGGCGCGTAGTACATCGCCAGGAACACGCCGGTCACGATCTGCGAGATCAGCATGAAGACGAGGATCGCGCCGAAGGTCCAGAAGTAGTTGAGGTTCCGGGGGACCGGGAACGCGATGAAGGACGAATGCACGAGGCCGGCGATGGGCAGCCGGCTTTCGAACCATTTGCCGAAGGCGCTCTTGGGAACGTAGGTGGTGGGATGCTGGCTCATGAATTTCGCCTGATCGAATGGACCGTCGCGGAAAGTTACGCCGTGGCCGGGAGTTACGCGGTAGCCTTGGAGTTACGCGGTAACCTCTTGGCCGATGACGATCTTCGTATCCGAAGTGAACGCATAGGGCGGAACGGGCAGATTGGTCGGGGCCGGGCCGCCGCGCACGCGTCCGGAGGTGTCGAACACCGATCCGTGGCAGGGGCAGAACCAGCCTTCATACTCGCCCTGGTGGCCGAGCGGCACGCAGCCCAGATGGGTGCAATTGCCGAACACCACCAGCCATTTGGCATGACCTTCCTTGACGCGCGCCGAATCCGCCTGCGGGTCGCGAAGGGTCGCGACGTTCACGTCCTCGGCGGCCTTGATCTCGGCTTCGGTGCGGTTGCGGATGAAGATCAGCTTCCCGCGCCAGAACACCTTGACGATCTGTCCGTCGACGATCGGCGTCAGATCGATCTCGACCGGCGCGCCTGCGGCGACCGTCGCGGCATCGGGCGTCAGGGACTGCACGAAGGGCCAGACAAGGGTTGCGGCGCCAACGGCTGCAACAGCGCCCGTGGCGATGTAAAGGAAATCGCGCCGTGTGGGCTCAACGAGGGTCGTGGTGGTCTCGGCCACTTGGCTCTCCAGCAAAACGTCAACAAACGAGAACCGCGCATATTCAGCGTCCTGAAGCTCAGGACACTCGGCACGCTGCTTCGTTTGCAACAAGCATACGCGCCAATGCGCGCGCAATGCGACTGGGCGTCGCCACGCGCAGGCTCTTTGACATGGCGAAGCTCGCCTGTCCATAGGCGGATTGGACTTGTTCCAACCTGAATCCCCTACGGCGCGACCCGTTCGTCCGCCCCGAGAAAGCCGCCGGATTGGCGTCGCCAGAAGCGGGCATACAAACCGCCATGGCGCAGCAATTCCGCATGGGTCCCCTCCTCGACGATCCGGCCCCGGTCGATCACGATCAGCCTGTCGAGAGCCGCGATGGTGGAGAGCCTGTGGGCGATGGCCACCACGGTCTTGCCCTCCATGAGCGTCGAAAGCGCTTCCTGAATCGCCGCCTCGACCTCTGAATCGAGGGCGGAGGTCGCCTCATCGAGCACCAGGATGGGCGCATCTTTCAGGATGACCCGCGCGATGGCGATGCGCTGGCGCTGGCCGCCGGAGAGCTTGACTCCGCGTTCCCCTACATGGGCGTCGTAGCCCCGCCGCCCCCGGTTGTCCTCGAGTTCGAGGATGAAATCGTGGGCATGGGCGAGCTTGGCCGCCCCCACGATGTCGCTCTCCTTCGCATCCGGGCGCCCATAGGCGATATTGTCGCGGATGGAGCGGTGCAGCAGGGATGTGTCCTGGGTCACCATCGCGATGGCGGAGCGCAGGCTGTCCTGCGTGACCGTGGCGATGTCCTGCCCGTCGATGAGGATTCGCCCCCTCTCGAGATCATGCAGCCGGAGAAGAAGCGACGTGATGGTGGTCTTGCCGGCGCCGCTGGTGCCCACGAGCCCGACCTTCTCGCCGGGCCTGATGGTGAGAGTCAGGTCCTCGATCACGCCGTCCTCGCGCCCATAATGGAACGAGACGTCCTCGAACCGCACTTCGCCCTCGGGCACCATCAAGACGGCGGCCTGAGGCGCATCCACGATGCCGTGCGGCCGGGCGATGGTGCGCATGCTCTCCTGCACCACCCCGATATTCTCGAAGAGCCCCCGCACCGATTGCATCACCCAGCCCGACATGGCGAGAATGCGCATCACCAGGGCGATGCCGGTGGCGGCCTCCCCGCTCGTCATCAGGCCGCGCATCCACAGGAGGATCGCAAGCGCGCCCGTCGCCACCAGCAGCATGCTGTTCATCACGGTGAGGACGACGCCCACCCCGGTGATCAGCCGGAAAGAATTGAGGAACGCGTCCGTGTGCGCGGCAATCGAATCCTTCACCGCCGAGCGCTCTTCGGCGCCACGGGCGAAGAGCTTCACGGTCAGGATGTTGGTGTAGCTGTCCACCACCCGGCCGACGAGGGCCGACCGGGTATCGGCGACCCGGAGCGACCGGATCTTGGCCCTCGGCACGAAATACCGCAGGAGCGCGATATAGGCGACGATCCAGAGCCCCATGGGCAAGGCGAGCCAGGGGCTGACGCGCGAGAACAGGCCCAAAGCCGTGAAGGCGAAGATCGCCACGTAGAGCAGCGTGTCGAGGACCGTGACGGCGATTTCGCGAATCGCCGGGCCGCCCTGCGTGATGCGGTTTGCCAGCCGCCCGGCGAAATCCGCCTGGAAATACCCGAGCGCATGGCCGAGCGTGTACAGATGGGTGCGCCAGCGGATCATGCTGGTGCTCTGCGGCACCAGGATCTGGTTGGTGATGAGCTCGTGGGCGAAATGCAGGACCGGCCGGACGAACAGGATCGCCGCGCCCGCCAGAAGCAGGCCCGTGCCGTGCTCGCTCCACAACCGGTCGGGCGTCGATTGTGCCAGCAGATCGACGACCCAGCCCATGATCACGTAAAGCGAGGTCTCGAAAAGCCCGACCGCAAGGGAGGCGACGAACAGCACCGCGAGCCAGAGCCGCGCCGGGCGCAGGTAGTACCAGGCGAACGCCGCCACGGTGGAGGGCGGCGTTTCTTCCTCGTCGAAGGGGGCGAACGGATCGATCCGCTTCTCAAGCCATTGGAACATTCAAACCTCGGATCCTTCCGCCCCCGTTTAACACGACGGGCGGCCATGCGTTCACTTGACGGGAGGGTCCGATTGCGCCGATGACCCATGGCATGCCCCGCCTCGCCATCTACCAGCCGGATATCCCGCAGAACACCGGCACGATGCTGCGCCTCGCCGCATGCCTGAATGTTCCGGTGGAGATCATCGAGCCCGCCGGGTTCGACGTGTCGGACCGGAACCTGCGCCGGTCGGGAATGGATTATCTCGACCGGGTGGCCATCACCCGGCACATCTCCTGGCGAGCCTTCGCCGAATGGCGCGGCACGACCGGGAGCCGCCTCGTCCTCGCCACCACAAAGGGCGCCGTGCCTTACGTGGATTTCTCGTTTCATGCGGACGATATCGTTCTCGTGGGGCGCGAATCCGCCGGCGTTCCAGACGAGGTGCATGAGGCCGCCGATGCGAGGCTGCTGGTGCCCATGCAGATGGGATTGCGCTCGCTCAATGTGGCGGTGACGGCCGGCATGATATTGGGCGAGGCCCTGAGGCAGACCGGCACTTTTCCTCACATACTTTCGGAGACCCGACCGTGATCATCGACCAAAGCGCCACCGAACGCCTTCAGACCGAAGCGCCCCTCTGGTTCGCGGCCCTGCGGGATCGGATCTGCGCGGCCTTCGAGGCGATCGAGGACGAGGTGTCGGCCCCGCTGCCGCCCGAGGAGCAATCGCCGGGGCGGTTCGAACGCAAACCCTGGGAGCGTCGGGACCACAGCGGCAATCCCGGCGGCGGCGGCACGATGGCGATGATGCGCGGGCGCGTCTTCGAAAAAGTGGGCGTGCATATTTCGACCGTCCACGGCGAGTTCGCGCCGGAATTCCGCGGCCAGATCCCCGGTTCCGACCAGGACCCGCGCTTCTGGGCGTCGGGCCTCTCGCTGATCGCCCATCCGTGGAACCCCAACGTGCCGACCGTCCACATGAACACGCGCTTCGTGGTGACGACCAAATCATGGTTCGGTGGCGGCGCCGATCTCACCCCGGTGCTCGACCGCCGCCGGACCCAGGAGGATCCCGACACCGTTGCGTTTCATGCAGCCATGAAGGCGGCCTGCGACGACCATGCGTCGGCGCCCTATGAGAAATACAAAACCTGGTGCGACGAGTACTTCTTCCTCAAGCACCGCAACGAGGCCCGCGGCATCGGCGGGATTTTCTACGATTATCATTGGACCGGCGATCCCGATGAAGATTTCGCCTTCACCCGCGACGTGGGCGAGGCCTTCCTGAGGATCTATCCCGACATCGTTCGCCACAACGTCTCGACGCCCTGGACCGAGCAGGACAGGATCGAGCAACAGGTGCGACGGGGTCGCTATGTGGAGTTCAATCTTCTGTACGACCGCGGCACGATATTCGGTTTGAAGACCGGCGGAAATATCGACTCGATCCTCTCATCCATGCCGCCGACGGTGCGCTGGCCCTGATCAGGCCTCGGCGATGGTGCGATCGAGCAGCAGACGCGCTGCCTGCTCGTCGGTCGGGCAGCCCTCTTCGATCCACGCGCTGCGCGCACGCGCCAGCAACCGGCCCATCCCCGGCCCGGGGCTGACGCCTCGCTCCAGCAGGTCCGAGCCGCGCAACGGAAAGATCGGAACGGGCTCGATCCCGTCCCGGTAATGGGCGATTGTGTTCAGCGCATCGTCGCGCAACACGGGGCGAGGCTCGCCCGATAGAGCCGCGATGGCGTGGGACAAAACGGCGATGCCGTGTTCCGCGACGAGGCGGCGGATCCCGAGCGCATCGAGCGGCGAGGCCGGCGATTTGAGGATTGCGAGCATCCCGCCATAGGCTTCCAGTCGCCGATGCTCGTCGTTGGAAAGTCGCAACCGATCCCGCAGGCGGTCCGAATCCTCCGGCACCATGACGGCAAGGGCTGCGATGCGAGATGTGGCATCGGCATCGGGCTCTGCGAAAATGCGCTCGAACCGCCCGAATTCCGCTACCCCGCCCAGGAGCCCGGCGAGAAATCCATGGTCGGCGAGGATGCGGATGGTCTGAGCGCCGTTGCGCGCCACGAGAATTTTCATCAGTTCGTGACGGATGCGCTCGCGCGACAGGAGCGCGAGGCCTTCGCGCTCGGACCCCGATGCGGCCAGACCCTCGGCGTCGGGCTCCACCTCGGCGTATTCCGCGTAGAACCTGAAGAAGCGCAGGATTCGCAGGTAGTCTTCGCGGATGCGCGTATGCGCGTTGCCGATGAAACGCACCCGCCGCGCCGCGAGGTCCGCGACGCCCTCGGTGTAGTCGTGGACGTGTCCGTCGCTATCGAGCGACAACGCATTGATGGTGAAGTCGCGCCGCAGCGCATCGACGGCGAAGTCGCGTCCGAAATGAACGACAGCGCGGCGTCCGTCGGTTTCCACGTCCTCCCGCAGGCTCGTGACCTCGAATGGCTCGCCCTCGACGATCACCGTGATGGTGCCGTGATCGATGCCGGTCGGCACGGTTTTCAGCCCGGCCCCTCTCGCCCGCGCGTCGACGACGGCAGGCGTCGCCGTGGTGGCGAGATCGACTTCGGTCACCGGCCTGTCGAGAAGCGCATTGCGCACGGCGCCGCCGACGATCCGGGTCTCCTCGCCCCCGCCGTTCAGGACCGCCATCAGGCGGCGAAGGCGCGGCCGTTTCAACAGGGCGGCTGGACCCGAATGGTGGATCGGATGAGTCACTGGAAATGCCCCGGAACCAGAACGCCGTTTTCCATGTGCGACGGCACGTAGGCGCCGGTGCGGCGCTCGGCCAGCAGGCCTCCCGCGAGCAGCGACAGGATGATAAATCCCAGGCCCGCGATGACGAGCCATGAGGTGTGCTTGCTCCACGAAGACCAGGCCAGCGGATCGCGCCGGGCAATCACGAGGAAAATGGCGTAGGCGGCGAAAGGCAGGAGAAACAGCAACAATTCCTGAATGATCGCCCGAGTCATGATGTGTAGAGCCTCTCGTAGAGATTTCGGACGATGCCGGCCGTTACCCCCCAGATGTAGTGTTCCCGGTATGGAATGGCATAGAAACGCCGCAGGCGGCCCTTCCATTCCCGCGAATGAAGTTCGTGGTGGCTCGGATCCATGAGAAATCCCAGCGGAACCTCGAAGGTATGAGCCACCTCGTGCGGATTGAGCGTGAGGGTATAGCCCGGCGTCACCGCGGCGACTACCGGCATGACCAGATAGTTCGTCGTCGACAGATAGGCGTCGAGATAGCCCAGGACCTCGATATGCCGCCCTTCGAGCCCGATCTCCTCCTCGGCCTCGCGATAGGCGGCAGCGGCGATCGACGCGTCGGTGGGATCCACCCGCCCACCGGGAAACGCGATCTGGCCCGAATGCTGGCGAAGGTCGGAGGAGCGTTCGGTGAACAGGAGGGTCGGTTCCGGCCGCATCACCACCGGCACCAGCACCGCCGCCGATTTGGGCTGGAGCGGATGAACGAGCGGCACCGCGTCGAGCGAATGATCACCCCGCGGGTTGGACAGCGAATCGGTCCAATCCGGAGGCTCGCGCCGAAGCCGCCCGGATGCGGTGGCAAGAAATTCCACGACGGAGAACTCCATCAGGCGAGATCCAGGCCGGACATCGTCGAGATGGAATAGAATCCTCCTCCGGCCGCGATCCCGAAAAGCTGCCCGCCATCGACGCTGCGCTCCTCGCCCATGGCCACGAGGTCGTGTGCCAGCGCCCGGGTGACGAGCGCCCAGAGATCGCCGCGAATGCGGATATAGGGCTTCACGCCGCCGCCTGCCTCCATGTCGAACCGCATCGGGTGGTCGGGCCCTGCCTGCACCACGTCGTCCACATTGGTGCGGAAGGCGATCTGGCGCGTGGCGCCTTCACCCTCCACCGCCATCTCGACCGCGAGAAACGGCGCGTCCTCGACCTCGATGCCGACGCGCTCGACCGGGGTCACCAGCACATAGCGGTCGGGGTCCCGCCGCAGCACCGTGGCAAAGAGTTTGACGAGCGCCGGGCGGGCAATCGGAGTGCCCATATAGAACCATGTCCCGTCGCGAGCGATCCGCATGTCGATCTCGCCGCAATAAGCCGGATTCCAGCGCTCGACCGGCGGCGGCCCTTTGCGTTTCGCATCGGGTCCCAACGCCTCGATCAGCCGTCCGAGAGCGCCCGTTGACGGGGGTGCGGGTTCGTTCGTCATGACGCAACAGTGAACAACAAAAAGCACCTTTGGGATCGACGAAATGCCATGAATCGCTACTTCCTTAAACCATAGTACCATCGGATGCCCCGTCCAGTTCCTTGGCCCGACGCTGCGGCGCGACATTCCCTTGCAAACCAATGGCAACCGACGGCACAGTGTGGCGGGGGCTTATGAGTGGAAGGACACCACATGACGGCTGGCACAGCTCAGGCACCCACCGCCCTCGACGACGCGATCATCCGCAATGCCGAGGCGACGCTTGAGACGGTGGGCCGGGCGCGGGAGGCCATCCACTCGGTCATTTTCGGGCAGGAACTGGTTGTCGACCTGACTCTCATCACGTTGCTGGCCGGCGGCCACGGGCTGCTCGTCGGCGTTCCGGGTCTGGCCAAGACGAAACTGGTGGAGACGCTCGGCACGGTGCTCGGCCTCGAGGCGCGCCGGGTGCAATTCACTCCCGACCTGATGCCGTCGGACATTCTGGGGTCCGAGATTCTCGACGAAGGTCCCGATCGCCGACGCTCCTTCCGCTTTGTCAAAGGGCCCATCTTCACCCAGCTTCTGATGGCGGACGAGATCAACCGCGCAAGCCCGCGCACCCAATCGGCGCTGCTCCAGGCGATGCAGGAGCATCACGTCTCGGTGGCGGGCGAACGCCACGATCTGCCCGAACCCTTCCACGTTCTGGCGACCCAGAATCCCATCGAGCAGGAAGGCACCTATCCGCTTCCCGAGGCGCAGCTCGATCGGTTTCTCCTGGAAATCGACATCGGTTATCCGGATCGAGAGGCCGAGCGGCGCATCCTCATCGAAACCACCGGCATCGACGCCCATGAGCCCGTCGCCGTCATGAGCGGCGACAGCCTGAGGACGGCCCAGCGCCTCGTTCGCCGGCTGCCGGTCGGCGAGAGCGTGGTGGAGACCATCCTCGACCTCGTGCGGTCGGCAAGGCCGGGCGGCGACGGCCTCGCGGGCGTCACCGACAAGCTGCTCTGGGGTCCGGGCCCGCGCGCCAGCCAGGCCTTGATGCTGGCGGTCCGCGCCCGGGCACTCATTGAGGGGCGCATCGCACCCTCCATCGAAGACGTGGTGGCGCTCGCCGAACCCGTGCTCAAGCACCGCATGGCCCTGACCTTCGCGGCCCGCGCCGACGGGGAGACGATCCCCAGCCTTATCGGCCGCCTGACGGCGCGGCTGGCGCGCTAGGATCAGCCCATGGCCCGCGTAAGGGTGCTGGAACCGCAAGCCCGGTCACCGGGACGAGTCGAGACCGAGACCGCGCTGACGCTCGCGCAGCGGATGCCCCGTCTCATTCTCGAATCCCGGCGCGTGGCGGCGAGCCTCTCGCACGGCATCCACGGGCGACGGCGCGCCGGCATCGGCGAGACGTTCTGGCAGTTCCGGCCCTTCGTCGTGGGCGAGGCCGCGCAGCGGGTGGATTGGCGTCGCTCCGGCCGCGACGACAGGCTGTATGTGCGCGAGCGCGAATGGGAGACCGCGCAGAGCATCTGGTTGTGGATCGACCGCTCGGCCTCCATGGGATTCGCATCCGATCTCGCACAGGCGCCGAAAATCGAGCGCGCGCTCGTGCTGGGTCTCGCCCTCGGCGACACCTTCGTGGAGGGCGGCGAGCGGGTGGGGCTGCTCGGCCTGATGTCGCCCCGCGCGACCACCCGCATCGCCGAGAACATGGCGCAGGCACTCGTCGCCGACACCCGCGCCCTCGACACCGACCTGCCGCCACAGCAATCCATCGCAACCCTCGACGAAGCGATCCTCGTCAGTGATTTCCTATCGGCTCCCAAAGACATCGCCGCCGCTGTCGAGGGTATCTCGGGCCGGGGTGCGCGGGGTCATCTGGTGATGATCGTCGATCCTGTCGAAGAGACCTTCCCGTTCCAGGGGCAGGCGGTCCTCCACGACCTCGAGGATGGATTGTCGCTGCGTGTCGGCGATGCAGCCGCCTGGGGCGAAGCCTATCGCAAACGAATCGCCCGCCACCGGGACGAGATCGGCGAGATCGCGCGCAGCCGCGGTTGGACCCTCACGATCCATCGCACCGACCGTCCTGCGAGCGAGGCGGCCTTGCGGATTCTCACCCTCGTCGCGACATCGCGCGGCATCAGCGCGGGAGGGCAGTAGATGCTGGGCCTTCCGCTGACCTTCGCGGCCCCTCTCGTGCTGGTGGCGCTGGCGGCGCTTCCGGCGATCTGGCTGCTCTTGCGGATCACCCCGCCGCAGCCCATGCGGGTCGATTTCCCGCCGCTGAAGATCATGGCGGACATGCGTCCCGAGCGCGAAACGCCGGCGCGGACGCCGTGGTGGCTTTTGCTTCTCCGGCTGCTGCTCGCGGCCTTCCTGATTCTGGCTGCGTCAGGTCCGATCTGGAACCCGCTCGCCGAGAGCGCCAGCAAGGCGCCGCTCCTGATGCTGGTCGATAATGGATTTACGGCCGCGCATGACTGGCGGGAGCGGACGAATTTGGCCGCTGCCCGGCTGGAAGCGGCCGGCCGCGAAGGTCGCGTCGTCGCCGTCCTTGCGACCGCCGGCGAGCCTGCCGAAATCACTGTCGCGAGCCCCGGCGCCGCCCTGGAGCGGCTGCGATCCTTCGAGCCGCAGCCATTCCTGCCGGACAGGAAGGCGCACGGGGATTCGATACGGCGCTTCCTGGAGGCGACACCCGAGGCGGAAATCGTCTGGATCAGCGACGGCGTCGCCGGAACCGACGACCAGGCTTTCGTGACATCGCTTTCGCAATGGGTGACGGGGAACCGTGTCAGCATTCTCAAGACCGAACGCGCGGGCGCCCTCGCGGTGTCGGGCATCCAGAGCAACGGCGGGCAGCTCAGCGCTCAGCTCGTGCGAGCCGAACCGAACGGCCGCGACGGCGGCACGATCCGTGCTCTCGATCTGAAGAACCTCCCCCTCGCCGATGCCCGCTTCGCCTTCACGCCGAACGCCACCGAGACGAGCGTCACGTTCGATGCCCCCACCGAGATCCGCAACGCGATGGCGCGGATCGAAATTCTCGGTGAGAGCTCGGCAGGCGCGGTCAATCTCGTCGACGAGCGCGGCAAGCGCCGGCGCGTGGGTCTCGTCTTCGGCGGCACCATCGATCAGGCGCAGCCTCTCCTGTCCCCGGTCTTCTATATCGAGCGCGCGCTCACGCCCTATGCGGAGATCCGCACCGGGCACGGCGGCGTGGCGGACGCGGTGAACCAGCTTGTGGACGAACAGGTCTCGATCCTCGTCCTCGCCGATGTGGGCGGCCTCGACCGCGAGACGCTTGCCAGGGTGACGTCGTTCGTCGAGAGCGGCGGAATGCTCCTGCGTTTCGCAGGCTCCCGCCTTGCCGCCGGCAACGATCCGCTGGTGCCGGTTCATCTGCGCCGGGGTGGCCGGACGCTGGGCGGCACCCTGTCATGGGACACGCCCAAGACTTTCGCGCCCTTCCCGCGCGAGAGCCCCTTTTTCGGCCTCGCCGTCCCGGAAGAGATCGGCATTCGCCGGCAGATCCTGGCCGAACCGGATGGAGAATTGCAGGCGAAGACCTGGGCCTCGCTGGTGGATGGCACGCCGATCGTTACCGCCGACAAGCGCGGCAACGGGCTCATCGTGCTGTATCATGTGACGGCGGACACCACCTGGTCGAACCTCCCGCTATCGGGACTGTTCGTCGACATGCTGCGGCGGATCACGGCGCTCGCAGGCTCGCCGCATGATATCGGGGGCGAAGCCCGCAACGCCGAAAATCAGACCATTGCGCCCCGCCTGACTTTGGACGGCTACGGCACGTTCGTCTCCCCACCGGCGAATGCCCGGCCGGTCGCCCGAAACTACGCCGACCGCGCGACCGCCGAGCATCCACCGGGCTTCTATGGTCCGGTGGATTCGAGCCTCGCAGTCAACGCCCTCGCGCCGGGCGACACCCTTGCGCCGCTGGACTTTGCGCCCTTGCAGGCCCGGATCATGCCACTTGCGGGCGCACGGACGGTCGATCTGCGCGCGCCGCTCCTGACGCTTGCGATTGGCCTGCTGCTCGTCGACACGCTGGCGTCGCTCTGGCTCGGTGGCCATCTTAGCAACCGTTTCCGTCGCTCGCGCCGCGTCGGCAGGGTCGCGGCGGCCATCGCGTCGGTTGCGATCCTGATGTCGATGTCCTCTCCCTCCGCCGAGGCGCAGGAGCGGCGGCCTCCGCTCTCCCGCGACAGCCTGCAATCCGCCCTCGTCACCCGCCTTGCCTATGTGGTCACGGGTGATGCGCAGGTGGACGAGACGAGCAAGGCCGGGTTGATCGGCCTGACCCAGGCGCTCGGCCAGCGCACCGCCCTGCAGCCGGGCGAGCCGATCGCCATCGATCCGGCGCGGGACGAACTGGCCTTCTATCCGCTGCTCTACTGGCCCATCGCCCCCAATCGGCCGGTCCCCAGCGAAGCCGCCATCCGCAAGCTCGACGGCTATATGAAGAGCGGCGGAACGGTCATTTTCGATACGCGCGACGCCTTCAACGCACGCCCGGACGGCGCGGTGAGCGCCGAGGGACGCTACCTGCGCAACATGCTGTCGACTCTCGACATCCCGGAGCTTGAGCAGGTCCCCCTCGACCACGTGCTGACCAAGACGTTCTACCTGCTGGACGATTTCCCGGGCCGATATGGCACCGGCCAGACATGGGTGGAAGCGCTGCCCCCGGCCGAGGACGAGGCAAGCCGGCCCGCCCGCTCGGGCGACGGCGTGTCGCCCATCATCATCACGTCCAACGATCTCGCGGGCGCCTGGGCCGTGGGGCCGCGAGGAGAGGCGCTCAACCCGCTCGTCGGCGGCAATCCGCGTCAGCGCGAAATGGCATTCCGCAGCGGCATCAATCTCGTGATGTATGCGCTCACCGGCAACTACAAGGCCGATCAGGTGCACGTTCCCGCCCTGCTCGAACGCCTTGGGCAATAGGGTGAGGACATAGCTTTGCTTTCCGTCAGCTTCGCCCCCCTGATTCCCTCCTACGCCCTCTGGGCTGTCGGCGCGCTCGCGGCGCTTCTCGCCGTCCTGGCGGTGTTTTCACGCGGTCCGGTCGCGCTGCTCCGCGCCCTTGCGCTGGGTCTCGTCGTGCTGGCGCTGGCCAATCCGTCGCTGGTCCAGGAGGAACGCGAGAAGGTCAAGGATATCGTCGCGGTCGTCATCGATCGCTCGACTTCGCAAACGCTCGGCGACCGGTTGCCCATGACCGAGCAGGTCCGCGCTGAGCTGCAGCGCCGCTTTGGCTCGATGGCCGACGTGGAACCCCGCTACATCCAGGCCGATGACAGCTCCGGTGACGACGGAACCCGTCTGTTCGCCGCGCTCTCGAACGGTCTCGCCGATGTGCCGCCGGAGCGGCTCGCCGGCGTGATCTTCGTAACCGACGGCGTCGTGCATGACATCCCGCCCTCGGTCGAGAGCCTCGGATTCCGCGCCCCCCTCCACGTGCTCGTCACCGGCAGGCCGGATGAACGCGATCGGCAGATCAAGCTGCTGGAGGCGCCACGGTTCGGCATCGTCGGCCGCGACCAGACGATCCGCGCCGTTGTCATGGAACGGGGCGGCACCGACTCGGCGCTCGTGACGGTTCGCCGGGACGGTCAGGAATTCGTCCGCCGACAGGTCCGCGCCGACACGCCTTTCTCCGTCGACGTTCGGGTCGAGCATGGGGGCGCGAACGTGGTGGAACTGGAAGTCGAGGGCCTTCCCGACGAATTGACCCTCGCCAACAACCGCGCGGTCATTCCCATCGAGGGCATCCGCGAGAAATTGCGCGTGCTGCTGGTGTCCGGCGAGCCCCACCCGGGCGAACGCACCTGGCGCAACCTTTTGAAATCCGACGCCAACGTGGATCTGGTGCATTTCACCATCCTGCGGCCGCCCGAGAAGCAGGACGGGACGCCGATCAACGAATTGTCGCTGATCGCCTTCCCGACCCGCGATCTGTTCCAGCAGAAGATCCGCGAATTCGACCTGATCATCTTCGACCGCTACGCCAACCAGAGCGTTCTGCCGCCGAGCTATTTCGACAACATCGTGCGGTATGTGCGCGACGGCGGGGCGGTTCTGGTGGCGGCCGGGCCCGAATTCGCCAGCGGCGGTTCGCTTGCCCAGACCCGCCTCGCCCCCATCATTCCGGGCGTGCCGAACGGCCGCATCGTCGAGGAACCCTACAAGGCCCGCATCACCGATACGGGCAACCGCCACCCCGTGACCCGCGAGCTTCCGGGCTCTGAAACGCAGCCCCCGGCCTGGGGCGAATGGCTGCGGATCATCGGATCGCAGGTTCAATCCGGCGCGGCCTTGATGTCGGGCGCGAACGACCTGCCGCTCCTCGTGTTGCGGCGCGAGGAGAAAGGGCGCGTCGCCCTGCTCCTGTCCGATCACGCCTGGCTGTGGGCCCGCGGCTATAACGACGGCGGTCCCCATCTCGATCTGCTGCGGCGCCTCGCCCATTGGCTGATGAAGGAGCCGGCGCTCGAGGAGGAAGCCCTTCGCGCCAACGCCATCGGCCGCGCCATTCGCGTCGAGCGGCAGACCATGAAGGATCAGGCCGAGCCCGTGACCCTGACGACCCCGACGGGCCAGCAGAGCGATGTGGCGCTGGCCGAGACCAAACCCGGCCTGTTCACAGCCCAGATCAACGCAACGGAGCTCGGATTACACACCCTGCGGTCAGGCGATCTCATCGCCTTCGTCAGCATCGGGCCGGCCAATCCGCGGGAATTGATGGACGTGTTCAGCAACACGGACGCGCTTCGCCCCATTGCCGAGGGCACCGGCGGCTCCATTCGTCGGGTGGCGATGGCAGGCGACAGGGGCGTCACCGTACCGCGCATCCTCGCGGTCCATTCCGGCGCGCGGCTTGCCGGCGGCGACTGGATCGGCATCCGGCCCAGCGAAAGCGCCATCGTGCGGGGCGTGTCGATCCTGCCGCTCGCCCTCGGCTTCCTCGGGCTGATCCTTCTTGTTGGCGCGACCCTGGTTGCGTGGATCGTCGAAGGGCGCCGGCGCGCCTGAGCGGAGTTTCAGCGCGGCAGCACCGAGACGAGCCCCCGCGCTTCCGCGAGCGCGCCCTCGCGAAGCTCATGGGCCAGGAACCGCATCGGATTGACGGGCCCCGGCAGCAGCAATTGCCCAGGCGGGATGCGCCGGAAGCCGAAGCGACTGTAATAAGGCTCGTCTCCGACCAGCAGGACCAACCCGTGTCCGTGAAGCTTTGCCGCCTCCAGCGAGCGCCGTATCAGCGCGGCGCCGATCCCGCGCCCCTCGAAAGCCGGTTCGACGGTCAGCGGGCCCAGCATCAGAGCGGGACTGTCGCCGGCCTTGACCATCGTCAGCCGCACGGAGCCGACCAGCAGCGTGCCCACGAGGGCCGTGAACGACAGTTCGGGGAGATGGGGGGCGCCTTCGCGCAACCGGGAGGCAGTGCGGGCGAAACGGCCGGGGCCGAAGGCACGCTCGTGCAGGCGATCGATGGCATCGCCATCGCTGGGCTGCTCGGCGCGGATCAAAAGGGAGAGCTCGGTCATGAACGGACTCGCAGGGACGTCGGAAAATGGGCTGAAAGGAACGTCAGCCGTGTCGTCGTCGCGGGATCCGGATCAGGAGCATGAGAGCGCGCATTTCCTAAGCTATCCCTCGCCCATAGCAGCGTCCTGCCCGCTCTGCAAACGCTTCCCTACCATGTCGGAATCCGGCCCTGGCCCTCGATGATCTCCGCGAGCCTGCGACGGGTCGCCTGGGTCGTGTTCTCCGGGAGGGAGTCCAGCGCGAAGAAACCGGCCTCGGCGATTTCCCGGTCGGGCTGCTTCACGCCGATGACCGTGAAGGCCCGGATCACGTAGACCACCACATGGTCGCGCTTGGACGCGCCCGAATTGTAGAAGACCCCATGGGTGACAGGCTCGCCCTCGATCCGGATGCAGGCCTCCTCGTGGAGTTCGCGCCGAAGGGCCTCTTCGGTGGTCTCTCCGGTCTCGACCCCGCCGCCCGGCAGGTGCCAGCCGGGCACATAGGTGTGGCGGATCAGAAAGACCCGTCCCTGCTCGTCCAGCACGACGGCCCGCACACCCATCGTCAGCCCACGGGAGAAGCGCCAATAGGTATGGAAAGCGCGGCGCAGGGCGCCGGACGCGAAGCTCGATCGGACGGGGTTGGGGAATCTCATGAGGAAAGCACAGCCAAGATTACAGAATGATGAACGGGCTTATTCAAAAAACGCATGGCTGATCCATTGTTTCAGCGCGTGACCTGCGTGGGGCGCGGGCGTATGAATCGCCCAGCAAAAAGGTGTTCCAATGTTCCTCTCACTCATTCTCTCCCGCCTCGTTCGTTCCGCCAGCTTCACCTGGTCGCCCGCTCTCGACCTGACCGATCACCGGATTCGCTCGACGCTCATCGCCGGCGCCCAGTACTGACCTTATTCGCCGCCGCGGCCAAGCTCCGTCTTCGGACCCGGAGTCGCGCGGCGTCGTAAAGGTGCGCGGCGGCTGGATGTGCGCCCGCCGGCCCGCGACGGTCATCCGGTCGTCATTGCGCGATGATTTCCGCCAGACGAACAACTCGGGACCTCTGCCGACTCCCATCGTCTCCCTCAGGCTCCTTCGGCGCTTGACCCGCAAGGGCACATGGGCGAACCCTCGATCTCATTCGTATATCGGGTCGCCATGCTCCGCCTCGCCCACCTGACCGATCCGCATCTGGGTCCTCTGCCGCGTCCGCAACTGCGGCAATTGCTCAGCAAGCGGCTGACCGGCTGGTATAACTGGCATCGCGGCCGACGCGGCATGCACGACATGGAAGTGCTGGCCCGGCTGGTCTTCGACATCCACGAACAGAACCCCGACCACATCGCCTGCACGGGCGACACCTGCAATATCGGCCTGCCCAGCGAATGGGCGGTGTCCCGGGTCTTCCTGGAAGGACTTGGCGGGCCCCAGCATGTCAGCTTCGTGCCCGGCAACCACGACGCCTATGTGCCGGGCGCGCTCGAAGGCCTGCTTCACGAGATCGGGCCCTGGACCCGGGGCGATAATGGATCGGAAGGTCTCTTTCCTTACCTGCGGCAGCACAAGGACATTGCCATCGTGGGGTTGTCCTCGGCGATCCCCACCCTCCCTTTCGTGGCCAGCGGCCGCGTGGGCGGACCGCAGATGCGGGCCGCGGAGGACCTGCTGGCCCGCCTTGGGCAGGACCGCAACCTCTTCCGCATCATCCTCATCCACCACCCGCCGCATATGGGCGGCGCGCAGCCCGGACGGGACTTGACGGATTCCAAGGCGTTCGAGGCGATGATCGGCCGGGTCGGCGCCGAATTGATCCTGCACGGCCACAACCATGTGGGCTCGGTCGCCCATATCCGCGGCCCGCGCGGTCCCGTCCCGGTCGTCGGCGCACCCTCCGCCTCGGCCCGCAGCGGAACCCTGACCCATCGAGCGGGCTATCTGCTGTTCGGCATCGATCACGACGAGAGCGGTTTTAGCCTCACGGCCGAAACGCGGGGGTTGCTGCCGGAAGGGAACATCGGCGCGATGGGAATGATCAGGCTCGGGCAGACCAGAGAGGCTTAGGCAGGCTCAGGCCGGCCGCTCGAGCCGTCGCCGCATGGAGGCCGTGGCGGGGCGTTCGAAAGCCCGGTGCACGATGACGGCCGCGATGACCGTTCCGGCCAGGGCCACAATCACGAAACCGATCGGACCGAGATGCGTCGCCACCCCCGTCCGGACGATGACCTCGCCGATCCCCCGGATCACGAAGGGGTGAATCAGGTAGATCGCGTAGGAAATGTCCCCGAGGAAGGCGCAGAACCGCGTAAAGGGACTGACCGCCATCGCGCGATCCTCCCGCAACGCGGCGGCCGCCACCAGCATCGCCGCGGGGATGCCCCAAACGAGCGGACGGATGAACGGCCCCGCGCCGGGATTGGGACCGGCGGCGAGGAGAATCCCGAAAGCCGCGACGGCAAGTCCCCACCTCGCCGGACGGCTCAAGCTGAAGCCCCTGTTCTGGAGCCAGCCAAGCCCGACCCCGAGGGCAAATTCCAGGATGATCGGGTCGGTCCAGAACGCGAGCGTGGCTGGAAGGCGGACAAACGCGCCGAGGACCGCGAGCCCCGCGAGGATCGCCATCAGGCGCGCCAACGCACTCCTCATCGGCAGAACGATCACCAGTGCAAACAGCACGTAGAAGAACATCTCGTAATTGAGCGTCCATCCCAGCGAATAGACCGGCTGAACGAGCCCGTCGCCCCGCGCGACAGGGACGAACAGGTAGGAGGCGATGACCATTCCGGCCGAAGGCTGCGGCTGGTTCAAGACGGCGGGCGCCACCAACCCGATAGCGAGGTAGAGCGTCGTCACCGCCCAATAAAGCGGGGCGATCCGGGCGAGCCGCCGGGCCAGAAACACGCCCCGTGCCTCCGGCTTGCCGAAGAGAGGCCGGGACGCATAGACCATGATGAAGCCCGAGATCACGAAGAACACGTCCACACCCGCCGTGAAGGGCAGCCGGGTGAACGGCTCGAAAGCCTGTCCCGTGCGCGCGGCGAGAGACACGGCATCATGCTGGGCATGGAGGCACGCCACGGACAGGGCCGCGAGGCCTCTCAGGAACTGGATGTGAAGCAGCTTTGACAACGGCATCTCGATTGAGGATGCCCCGCTCATAGACCATCCGATGCCCGAAATCATCCGGGCCATCGCATTGCGACATTTCGCCAGTATTCGCTGGAACGCGCGCATTCTCAACAGTTTTCGCGAACAAGCGTGAGCGTATTCGCAGTTTAACGACGCGGATCGGAACCCCGCAAAAGCCGGTTCGTTGATGCAATGCGGAAACGATCCGGGGCTCCGAACGCTTCTTTACTGCGCCCCAGCATTCCGAATTCACAAGGAGATCTTGCGATGAAAAAATACGTAGCCATGGCGGCATTGCTGATGACAGTCTCGGCTCCCGCTTTCGCGCAAAGCATGGATTCGACAACGTTTCGCCAGATGGCTTCGCAAGCGGACGCCTTCGAGATCGCTGCGAGCCGAATGGCCCTCGAACGGACGCAGAACCCGCGCGTCCGCGCCTTCGCCCAGAAGATGATCACGGACCACGGCCAGACGAGCCAGGCGCTCAATGGCGGACGTCCCATGTATTCAGCAAGCGGTGAATGGCTCGGCACGGCCGCGACCGGCACGCTCGCGGGGGCCGGCATCGGAGCGCTCATGGGCGGCCCTGTCGGAGCCGCTGTCGGCGCAGGGGTCGGCGCGACCGCGGGGACCGTCGCAGGCGCGGCGGCACAGAGGTCCGGCGACGTGCAGACGACGGGATCAGTCTCGGCGCCCATGCGCATGGGGGTTCCGCTGGATGCGCAGAAGACCGCCATGCTCAATGAATTGGCGGCGAGCCGCGGTCACCAGTTCGACCGCCTCTACGGGCGCTATCAGCAAGCCGCGCATCAGGAAACGCTCAACCTCTATCAATCCTACGCCCAGAACGGGACTGACCCGTCGCTCATGACCTTTGCGAAATCGGTCGTCCCGCATCTGGAGCAGCATCTCGCGGATGCCAACCGGCTTCCCGGGGCGACCCGGGGCCGTTAAGTCCTGATCGATAGGGCGATATGGCGGGTCTTCGGACCCGCCGTTTTTCATGTGCGCAGGAAAGCTTCGGTCGCGACCCGGCTGGGCATCGGCGCCACCGCTCCCTTGCCGAGGGTCGAGAGCGCCGCCGCCGCGTTCGCATACGCCGCCGCGCCGAAGGGGTCGCGGTCGCGGAGCCACTGGGCGAGGAACGCGCCGTCAAACGTGTCTCCCGCACCGGTCGCGTCGACAGCCTCCACCGGCCGGGCCGGGATCACCTCGCGTCGACCGTCGACCGCCACCATCGTGCCTGATTTTCCCATCGTCAGCGCGACGATGCCGCATCCGAGTTGGAGGTAGAAATCGCAGATCTCTTCGGGTCGTTCGAGGCCGGTGAGCTGCTGTGCGTCATCAAGCCCCGGCAGCGCGATATCGGAGAGTGCGACGGCGCCGTGGATGATCGCGCGGGCCCGGTCGAGCGGCCACAGCCGCAGGCGGAGGTTCGTGTCGTAGCTGATCGTGGTGCCGCTCTCCCGAGCATGCCGCATCGCTGCATAGGCCGCGTCAGCACAGCTCTCCGAAATCGCCTGACTGATCCCGGAGGCGTGGAGGATGTGCGACGCCGCGATCTGCGCCAACGGCAATTCCTCTCTTCGAACGAGGCTGGCGGCGGAACCTGCGCGCGCATACGAGAAGACGTGACCGTCCTCGCCGTAGCTGATGAAATAGGCGCCGGTTCGGCCCTCCGGTCGGACGATGACCGATGATCGGTCGATGGTCTCTCGGTCCCAGAGTCCGAGGAAATCCGTCCCGAAGGAATCGCCGCCCACGGCTGTAAAAATCGCAGCCCTTGCGCCCTGTCGCGCGGCGGCGACGGCGGCATTGGAGACATCGCCTCCGTGTCCCGGCAGATACAGCCGCTCTCCGGCGCGTTCGACTTCCGCGAACTCCATGAGAGGCTCGCCCATGGCCAGAATATCGATCGTTTTCATGTCGGACCTGTGCCTGTTGCGTGCATTGAGCCGGGCAAAGCCGCGGGATCGTCGCTGCCGACGGCCACGACCTTGCCGGGGTTGAGAAGATTGTGCGGATCGAGCGTGTGCTTGATGGCGCGCATGAGATCAAGGGCGACCGGATCCTTGTAATGGGCGAGTTCGTCGCGCTTGATCAGGCCGATGCCGTGCTCGGCCGCGATCGATCCGTTCATGCCGTCCACGATGTCATGAACGATCCGGTTGAACTGCGCCCATTCGTCGAGGAAATCGTTCTTGTCCATAGCGGGCGGCTGCGAAAGATTGAAGTGGATGTTGCCATCGCCGAAATGCCCGAACGCACAGACGCGAACACCCGGCATCGCCGCCTCGCACGCCATTGTGGCGGCCTCGATGAACTCGGCCACCCGCGACACCGGAACAGCGACGTCGTGCTTGATCGAGCCGCCCTCGAGCCGCTGAACTTCGGACAGGTTTTCGCGCAAGCTCCATAATGCGAGGCTTTGCGTCGCGCTCTCGCCCAGGGTCGCGTCCGCGATCGTACCGTCCCCGAGCGCGTCCGCGAGGAGAGTTTCGAGAAGGCCGCGCAGATCGGCGTCCGCCCGTGGCGAGGTCAGTTCGATGAGCGCATACGAAGCGTGGCGCTCCGCCAGCGGACGAACGGCGCCGGGGCGATGCTTCAAGACGATTTCGAGCCCGAACTCCGGAATGTATTCGAACGCCGTCAATTGGTCGCCCGCCTGGTCGCGGACCTTGTTGAACAAGGCGAGCGCATCTCCCGGCGCGGCGCAGCCGACAAAGGCCGTGACCTGCGCTTTCGGCGCGGGGGAGAGCTTGAGAACCGCCGCGGTGATGATGCCGAGAGTGCCTTCGGAACCGACGAAGAGGTCCCGCAGATCGTAACCCATATTGTCCTTGCGCAGGCCCTTCAGCCCGTTCCAGATCCGCCCGTCGGACAGCACGACCTCCAGCCCCAGCGTCAACTCGCGGGCATTGCCGTATCGCAGCACCGCGACACCGCCCGCATTCGTCGCCAGATTCCCGCCGATGGTGCAGGAGCCTTCAGATGCCAGCGACAGGGGAAACAGGTAACCGGCCGCCGCGGCCGCGGCCTGGACGGATTGCAGGACGCAGCCTGCCTCCGCGATCAGGGTCCCGTTGACGGGGTCGATCTCGCGGATACGGTTGAGCCGCGTCAGGGAGAGGACGATGCCGCCGAACGGCACACCGCCGCCCACAAGACCGGTATTACCGCCCTGAACGACGACGGGGACAGCCAGTCTGGCGCATTCCCGCATGGTGAAGGCGACCTCGTCGGTATTCCCCGGACGGACAAGCGCTGCCGCCCTGCCCCGATAGAGACCGCGCAATTCCACAAGCGCGCTTTCCATGTCGCCCTCGTTCGTGACGACGTAGCCTGCGCCCAATCGGCCCCGGAGGGTTTCGATCAGCGCCTTCGCGGTTTCATCCGAGACGTTCATCCGGTCTCCTCTCGATGCGGATACTCATCGCTTCTCGCAGGGTTGATCGCAAGATCTCGCGGCCTTATTCCTGACCCGGCACAGGCTTCCGGGCCTCCGCAACAAGCCGGATGTGGGCGCGACGACCTCACTCTTGCCTTTTCGTGCGCTTTGTCCGTTACTGAGTATCGGCGCGACCGGAACGGTCGCCGGATTCAACGCCTGCCTTTCGAGCAAGCGTTCAAAAACAGGGAACGAAGATGAATTTCTTTAAGACTGTCGGTCTCGCCCTTCTCGGCTCGGCGCTCGCCATCGGCGGAGCGGCGGCCCAGGGCAAGACCCTGAAGATCGCCACGGAAGGCGCCTACGCGCCGTGGAACTTCACCGGCGCTGGCGGCAAACTGGATGGCTTCGAGATCGAACTCGCGCAGGATCTGTGCGGACGCATCAAGATGAAGTGCGAGGTGGTGGCGCAGGATTGGGACGGCATCATTCCGGCGCTTAACGCCAAGAAGTACGACGCCATCATGGCCGGCATGAGCATCACCGAGGACCGTAAGAAGGTCATCGACTTCTCCACCTCTTATGCCAACTCCCCGAACGGCTTCCTGGTGGCCAAGAACTCGCCCCTCGCCAAGATGCCCGGCACCGGCCAGGCCTTCAATCTCGGCTCCCAGAAAGAGGCCGCCGAAAAGGCCGTCGATGCGCTCAAGCCGGTCCTGAAGGGCAAGACCATCGGCGTCCAGGGCTCGACGATCCATTCGAACTTCGCCGACAAGTACTTCAAGGGTACGGCCGAGGTCCGCGAGTACAAGTCCACCGAAGCGCATGACCTCGATCTGGCCGCCGGCCGGATCGACGCCATTCTGGCGGATTCCACCGCCATCATCGGGACGCTGGAGAAGCCGGAATTCAAGGATTACGTCATGGTCGGGCCTTCGATCACCGGCGGGATGCTCGGCGCGGGCGTCGGCATCGGCCTGCGCAAGACCGACCCGGAGCTGAAGAAGAGCTTCGACGAGGCCATCAAGGCGGCCATCGCCGACGGCACGATCAAGAAGCTGTCGCTCAAGTGGTTCAAGATCGACACCACGCCGTCCAGCTAAGGGCGGACCTGAACGGTTGAGACGGGGCGCGGTGAAGACCGCGCCCTTTTTCCGTCGCGATCGCTGCGATCTGCGACCGAAAAGATCAGCCGAGGGCGCTTATTCGGCCGGAAGGGGACTTGCGCGAGCTCGGCATTTGCCTGTTAGCTTTGGTCAACCGGGCAGTCGCCGCAGGCATGGGCCGAGGGCCACCCGGAATGGTTCGGTTAAACTGACCACAGGGAACGACGATGACATTCTTCAGGACTATCGGTCTCGGATTGCTGGCCTCCGCCCTCGCCTTCGGTGGCGCCGCGGCGCAGGACAAGACGATCAAGATTGCCACCGAGGGCGCCTATGCGCCCTGGAACTTCACCGGCGCCGGCGGCAAGCTGGAAGGCTTCGAGATCGACCTCGCGGCCGACCTCTGCGCCCGGATCAAGGTCAAGTGCGAGGTGGTGGCGCAGGATTGGGACGGCATCATTCCGGCCCTCAACGCCAAGAAATACGACGCCATCATGGCCGGCATGAACATCACCGACAAACGCCTCGAAGTCGTTGCGTTCACGCGCCCCTACGCGTCCGGTTTGCACGGCTTCGCGGTCATGAAGGATTCGCCGCTGGCCAAGCTCGCGGGCACGGGCGAGCGCGCCAATCTCGACAAGGATCCCGAGGCCGCGCAGAAAATCATCGATGCGTGGAAGCCGCTCCTGAAAGGCAAGACGGTCGGCACGCAAGGTTCGACCGTGAACTCGCAGTTCCTGGAAAAGTATCTCAAGGACACCGTGACGATCCGCGAATACAAGACCACCGAGCAGCACGATCTCGATCTCGGGGCCGGCCGCGTCGACGCGATCTTCGCCGCGCATTCCTCCTTGAAGGCCACCCTCGATCAGCCTGAGTTCAAGGGCATGATGATCGCCGGCGCCGGCGTGACGGGCGGCATCCTCGGCCGCGGCGTCGCGGTTGCGGTGCGCAAGGACGACGCCGACCTCAAGGGTAAGTTCGATTCCGCCATTCAGGCGGCTATCGCCGACGGCACCATCGCGAAATTGACCCAGAAATGGTTCAAGGTCGATATGACGCCGCAGGGCTGAACGTTCAGGCAAAAATCATCGCGAAACGCGTCATCCCCACCGGGGATGACGCACATAGCAGGATAAGCAGAACGTGCAGCAACCGAGCTATTTCGAGCTCATCGGTTTTGGACCGGCGGGCTGGGGCCTTGCCCTCCTGTCTGCCACGGGAATGACGCTGGCAGTCGCCCTTTGCGGCTTTCTCGCAGGATCGGTCGTCGGAACTCTGGTGGCCTGGGCGAAGCTTTCGCGAAGCGTGGTGGCCCGCACCTTCGGCGACGGCTACACCACCATTCTTCGCGGCATTCCCGACCTCCTCGTCATCTACCTGTTCTATTTCGGCGGCAGCGCCGCGTTGGGCGCCATCGGCGGGCTCTTCGGCGCGGAAGGATTCATTGGCGTTCCGGCCTTCGTCACGGGCGCGCTTGCCATCGGCATCGTCTCGGGCGCCTATCAGGCTGAGGTCTTTCGCGGCGCCTATCAGATTCTCAATCGCGGTGAGCTCGAGGCTGCACGATCGGTCGGCATGCATCGCTGGCTGATGTTCCGACGCATCATCGCCCCACAGGTGCTGCGCTACGCGATCCCGGGACTTGGCAATACCTGGCAGCTCGTCCTCAAGGAATCGGCACTGATCTCGGTGACGGGTCTGGTGGAATTGCTGCGCCAATCGCACATCGCCGCGGGCTCGACCCGCCGGCCGTTCGACTTCTACATCACGGCCGCAATTCTCTACCTCGTGATCACCTGGGTTTCCACCTATCTGTTCCAGCGCGCCGAGACCCATTCGCTGCGCGGCATCAGGAGGGCTTCCTGATGGATTTCGGCTTCATGTGGGAGACCTTCCTGCAATTGCTCAGCGGCGTTCCGCTGACGCTCAATCTCGCATTCACGTCGGTGGCATTCGGAGCCGTCCTCGCCATGATCCTTGCGCTCATGCGCATGTCGGGCGTCGGGATCATCGAGGGGATCGCGAAGGCGTATGTGTTCGTGTTCCGCGGCACGCCGCTTCTGGTGCAGATCTTCCTGATCTATTACGGCCTCGGGCAGTTCCGGCCGACCTTGCAGGAATTCGGCCTGTGGACGTTCTTCCGGGAACCTTACTGGTGCGCGATCCTGGCGCTGACGTTGAACACCGGCGCCTATGCGAGCGAGATCATTCGCGGCGGTCTGCAATCCGTGCCGCACCAGCAGGTGGAGGCGGCGAAAGCCTGCGGCATGTCGGGTTTCCTGCTCTTCCGCCGGATCGTCTTTCCCATCGCGGTGCGTCAGGCCCTGCCGGCCTATGGCAGCGAGATCATCCTGATGGTGAAGGCGACGTCGCTGGCATCGATCATCACGATGATGGAGGTCACCGGCCTTGCCGCCAAGTTGATCTCGCAAACTTTCCGCGCCGTGGAAGTGTTCGTCGTCGCCGGCCTGATCTACCTCATCCTGAACTTCGCCATCACGCGCATGATCATGGCGATAGAGTGGTGGTTATCTCCTCATCTGCGACGCGCGACGCCTGTCGAGCCTCGCCTGGAAGCCGCCCATGTCTGATGGAGCATCGAACGTGACGACAGCAACCATTCCTGCCGTCTCGGTGGAAAACCTTCGCAAGAGTTTTGGCTCCCTCGAAGTTCTCAAGGGCGTATCGCTCTCGGCCAAAGACGGCGACGTCATTTCCATTCTTGGCGCGTCGGGCTCGGGCAAATCCACCATGCTTCGCTGCATCAACATGCTCGAAGTGCCGGATTCGGGCGAGATCCGCATCGGCGGTGAGGCCATCGGCATCAAGCGCACGCGGCGCGGGATGGAACCGGCCGACCAGTCGCAGGTGGACCGCATACGGTCGCGGGTCGCCATGGTGTTCCAGAGTTTCAACCTCTGGTCCCACATGACGATCCTCGAAAATGTCATCGAGGCTCCGATCCACGTGCAGAAACGGCCTCGGGCCGAATGCATCGCCGAGGCCGAGGCGATCCTCCAGAAAGTCGGCATCGTCGACAAGCGCAACCAATACCCCTCGCACCTGTCCGGGGGGCAACAGCAGCGCGCCGCGATCGCGCGGGCCCTCGCCATGCGACCGCAGGTGATGCTGTTCGACGAGCCGACCTCGGCGCTCGACCCGGAATTGGTGGGCGAGGTGCTGCGCGTGATGCGCGCGCTCGCCGAAGAAGGCCGCACCATGCTCGTTGTCACGCACGAAATGGGTTTCGCGCGGGACGTGTCGAACCGGGTGATGTTCCTGCATCAGGGAATGGTGGAAGAAGAAGGCCCGCCTGCCGACGTTTTTGGCGCACCGAAATCCGAGCGCTTCAAGCAGTTCATCTCGAGCCACCGCTAAGCAGCGTCAGCCGCCTGGCGACGACCTACCGTCGTTCGATCAGCCGGATATCGTCGTCGTCCGACGCGGGCTTGTGCGGCGTCACATCGCGATATCCTGGACGCGGCTCGTCGGAGGGCCACGCGGGCTGCGGAGGCCACGCCATGGGCTCGCGGATTATCCGGCCACCGCGGCCGAGCGCACCCAGCGCGAGGCTCAACAGCGTCGGCACGGCGAGGATCGCCGCCGACACCACGCCCCAAACCAGCAGCACCGCCGCCAACCCGACATTGCGCAGGGCCGACACGCCCCAGGAGAGCCACTCGACGCTCGCCGGGTGGCTGGTGACCACGTCGGCATTTCGCGCAGCCGTATCGCCGAAAAAGCCGATCAGGCCATACACGCCCCACGCAAGAAGCGTCCACAACCCAACCACCGTGAGGGCGAAGAACCACAACACCCGTGTCATCGCTTTTGCTCGCCCCTCCGGAACGCCGTGCCGTCGATCTCGCGCGGGCCGCGTTTCGGCATGCCGAGATGCTCGTGAATGATGCGCAGATTACGTTCGTTCGACTTGAAGTACACGTCGAAGAAATCGCCCGCCAGTGGAATGGCGCCGATGGCCGTATCGACCGCCACGTTGCCGATCATCCGAGCAATCTTTCGACGCGGCAAGCCGAGCCCGCGCGCTTCCCAGATGATGTAGCTGGCAAGCACGGCCGAGACGGCATCGCCGATTCCCGGCACCAGCCCGATGACGGAATCGAGGCCGACGCGGCGATTGATCCCGGGGATCAAGAACGCGCTGTCGAGCAGACGCGCCACCATCGTGACCCGCGCGACCGCATCGACCTGATCGCGGTCCCGGATCCTCGTGATGTCAAAGGGTGCGCCTTGCGCAGCGTTCATGGCCGTCTCCCGATGTCCCCGGAATGGCGACATACCTGCCGACATGTGTGCATTGGCCGGGGCCATCGCAAGATCTTGTCGCCGTCTCGTACATGGACCCTCACGCGGCCGGCCGGGGCTGCTGCTACTTCCAAAGAACCATTCTCCGAAAGCCGCAACGTCTTGCCGCCAGACATCACCACCTTAGCTTGCAGTTCTACGGAAACACAAACTGTAGTTACATAATATCGAAGGCCGCCGCGCGCAGATGGCGACAAGCGGCCCGTCAAGAAGGGGGCTCGAATGGGGAAACCTCATGAGCACCGATCGCATACGGCTGATTTCGACTTCACTTGTCCTGAGCGGTCTCGTCACCTTTGGCAGCGGAAGCGGCCGGGCCGAAGGCGGCGAGCAGCCTCCGGCGCATTATGCCAGCCTCCCGGGCGATGGAGCCTCGCCGGACCGGGGCCGATCCGGAAACGACGGCACGACGGTGGGGCGACAAATTCAACGGGGCGCCATCATCCTGCGACCGCGCGCGCCTCTCACATGCCTGCCTGGCAGTTTGCGGCTCGTCATGGCGGATGTGGCGGTCCGGTTCGGCAGCATCAGCGTCGAATCCACGCATCGCAGCAGAAGCCATAACGGTCGAGCGGGCGGCGCCCGCCATTCGCTCCATCTCTCCTGCCGCGCCGTGGATCTGCGTGTGCGCACGCGTGCCCAAGGCGTGATGGCGTATTTACGCTCGCGTCCCGAAGTAGGCGGCCTTAAGATGTACGGGACCGGCATCATCCACATCGACAACGGAGAACGCCGCAGCTGGTGAGGATCTCTGAGCCGCATGGGACATCATGATGCAGAAACGCTCCGGCGTCGGATCGCGCAAGGCAAAGGATCGGAGCCAGCCGATCTCGTCATCTCCGACATACGACTGTTCGATCTCGTCACCGGAGCGCTGATCAAAACGGATATCGCCATCTGCGGCGACACCATCGTCGGCACCTATGGCCGATATCGCGCCAAGCGCACGATCGATGGCCGCGGTCGCATCGCGGTACCGGGCTTCATCGATACGCATCTGCATGTGGAATCGTCGCTCGTCACGCCCTTCGAGTTTGATCGCTGCGTGCTTCCGCACGGCGTCACCACGGCGATCTGCGATCCGCACGAAATGGCCAACGTCATCGGGACCGCAGCGTTCGACTATTTCCTTGCGGCGGCCGAGCGCACCATCATGGATCTGCGCGTGCAGCTATCGAGTTGCGTGCCCGCCACGCATCTGGAGACATCCGGCGCCAGGATCAGCGCGGCGGAACTCGTGCGTTATCTCGATCATCCCAAGGTGATCGGGCTTGCGGAGTTCATGAACTTTCCTGGCGTTCTCGCGGGCGATCCAGCCTGTCTTGCCAAGATCGCGGCGTTCGCCGAACGGCATATCGACGGTCACGCACCTCTCGTGCGCGGACTGGACCTCAACGGCTACCTCGCGGCAGGCATTCGAACCGATCACGAAACCACCACGGCCGATGAAGCGTTGGAAAAGATCCGCAAGGGCATGACCGTCCTCATCCGGGAGGGATCGGTGTCGAAGGATCTGCACGCTTTGGCGCCCCTGCTGTCCGTCCCGACGTCACCCTTTCTCGCCCTGTGCACGGACGATCGAAACCCTCTCGACATCGCCGAAGAGGGCCATCTGGACTACATGATCCGCACATTGATATCGCTCGGTTGCGAGCCGCTCGCAGCGTATCGCGCCGCCTCGCTCACCGCGGCGCAAGCCTTCGGATTGAAGGACCGCGGCATGATCGCGCCGGGCAAGCGCGCCGATATCGTGCTGCTTGACGATTTGAACGATTGCGTCGTCTCCGACGTGGTGAGCGCGGGTTGCCTCGTCGACGACGATCTGTTCGCGTCCCGCCGCGTGATCGCCCCGGTGGGTCGCGACAGCGTCAAGATCAAGCAAGCGCTGGCGGGTGATTTCGCGGTTGTGGCATCCTCGGGGGAGATGCCGGTGATCGGCGTCATTCCGGGCAAGATCATCACCGCCAGACTTGCCGCCACGCTCCCGTCCGAAGGCGGATATGCGATGTGCGATGTAGCCCATGACATCGTCAAGGTGGCGGTAGTCGCGCGTCATGGCATCAACGACAATATCGGACGCGCGTTCGTCAAAGGTTTCGGGATGAAACGCGGCGCCATCGCCTCGTCGGTGGGGCACGACAGTCACAACATCTGCGTGGTGGGCGCCGACGATTCGGATATGGCGATCGCGGTCAATCGGCTGCACGATCTGCAGGGTGGTTTCGTCGTGGTCGCCGACGGCAAGGTGCTGGCCGAGCTGCCGCTTCCCATCGCGGGCCTGATGAGCGATCTCCCGTTTGAGGATGTGCGGGAGGCGCTCTACCTGCTCCGGAAGGCCGCGAAACAACTCGGGGTCACGCTTGCGGAGCCTTTCCTCCAGGTCGCCTTCCTGCCGCTTCCCGTGATTCCGCATCTCAAGATCACGGATTTCGGCCTTGTGGATGTCGACACCATGACATTGGTCCCATGACGTTGTTCGAAGGTTTCACCCATCGACAGATCGCGACACCCGAGGCGATGATCAATCTGCGCCACGCCGGCGACGGTCCGCCGCTGCTGCTCCTGCACGGCCATCCGCAGACACATGCCATGTGGCATCGCATCGCGCCGGCGCTGACGAAGGATTTCACCGTGGTATGCGCTGATCTGCGCGGCTACGGCGACAGTTCCAAACCGCCGACGAATCCGGACCACGAGCCTTATTCGAAACGGGCCATGGCGCGCGACCAGATCGCGGTCATGCGCGATCTCGGGTTCGATCGGTTCGCCGTCGTGGGGCACGATCGCGGCGGCCGCTGCGCCTATCGGATGGCGCTCGATCATCCAGACGCAATCGCCGCCCTGTCGGTTCTCGACATTCTCCCAACGGCGGAGCATTTCCAGCGCACCGACATGTCGTTCGCGCTGGGCTATTGGCATTGGTTCTTCCTCGCGCAGCCGTTCGATCTACCGGAGCGCCTCATCGGCGCGGATCCCGATGCATTCTATCTGCGGCGGGGAACCTCGATGTTCGATCCCGCGGCTCTCGCCGAATACCGCCGGTGTTTTACGAACCCGGAAACCATTCACGCCATGTGCGAGGATTATCGCGCGGGCGCCGGCATCGACATGCAGCTCGATCTGGCCGATCACAAATCCGGACGCCGGATCGCCTGCCCGATTCAGGCCTTGTGGGGGCTGCGCGGTCCGATTGCCCGTTGGTACGACGTGCCGGCAATCTGGCGGGACTGGGCAGACGGCGCGGTCGAAGGCCAAGGCATCGATTGCGGGCACTATCTCGCCGAGGAAGCCCCGGAGGAGACACTTTCGGCGATCCAGGATTTTCTGGCGCGCAGCTACAGGCTGTGACCGCCCTCGCCCGCCGTGAAAGGCGCAATCGAAAAACCGTTGGCTTCGAGTTTGGCGCGGATGGCCCGCGCCATGTCGACCGCGCTCGGCTCATCCCCATGGACGCAAATCGTGTCGATCGTCAGCGGAATGCGGCGCCCCGATTGCGTGACGATCGCGCCCTCTTGCAGCGTGCGAAGCACCCTCTCGGCGGCAGCGTCCGGATCGTGCAGGACGGCTCCGGTCTTCTTGCGACTCATGAGTGCGCCATTCTCCTCATAGGCGCGGTCCGCGAAGAACTCGCGCGCGACCCGGAGCCCGATTTTCTCTGACGCCGCTTCCATGAGGAGACCCGGCATGCAAACGTTCACCAATGTGGGATCGACGCCCTTGATCGCACGGGCGATGGCGATCGCCAGGCTCTCGTCTTCGTTCGCCATATTGTTGAGCGCCCCGTGCGCCTTCACATATGAGACTCGGTGGCCCGCAAGCGCCGCGACGCCCTGCAGCGCGCCGATCTGATAGGCGATCATGCGCTCGATCTCGGCCGGGGAATCACCCACGACGACGCGGCGTCCAAATCCCGCCAGATCGTTGAAGCCGGGATGCGCGCCCAGCGCCACGCCTCTCTGTTTAGCCATGACCGCCGTGCGAAACATGATGGAGGGATCGCCGGCGTGAAAGCCGCACGCCACGTTGGCCGACGACACGATGTCGAGCATCGCCGCATCGTCGCCCATTGGCCAGGGTCCGAAACCTTCACCCATGTCGCAATTGAGGTCGATGGTTGCCATCATCACACCAGAACCGGTTGCGGCTTCTGGCTCCCCACATGGAACACGCGCTTGTAGCGCTCGATCTCAGCGGAGGGGCCCATCGCCTTTGTGGGATTGTCGGAGAGTTTCACCGTGGGGTGGCCGTTGGCGGAGATGACCTTGCAGACGATCGAGATGGGATCGAGCCCGCCATCCGGCGCAAGACCGCGAAAGTCATTGGTCAGAAGCGTTCCCCAGCCGTAACCGATGCGCATCCGTCCGTTGAAATGCCGATGGACCCGCTCGATGACGTCGACGTCCAGCCCATCGGAAAAGATCGCGAGCTTATCCTTGGGATTCTGTCCCCGCGCGCGCCACCACGCAATCGCCTCTTCGCCGCCCTCGATGGGATCTTTCGAATCGATGCGGATACCCGTCCAGTTCGGCACCCAATCAGGAGCGTTCGCGAGAAAGTTGGACGTGCCATAAGTATCAGGGAGGATGACCAGCAGGTTGCCCTGATAATCCTCCTGCCAGTCCTCAAGGACCCGATACGGCGCGGTCGCCATCTCGGCGTCGGTCGCGGCGAGCGCCGTGTAGACCATCGGCAGTTCGTGGGCGTTCGTGCCGACCGCTTCCACTTCGCGCCGCAACGCAATGAGACAATTGGACGTGCCAAGGAAGGATGAGCCAAGCCCTTCGAGCATGGCCTGAACGCACCAATCCTGCCACAGGAAGCCATGCCGCCGCCGGGTTCCGAAATCCGAGATGGAGAGATCGGGCAGCGTCTTGAGGTGGTTGATCTTCTCCCACACCCGCGTCATCGCCCGCGCATACAGGACCTGGAGCTCGAACTTGCCCATATCCTTGAGCACGCCGCGCGAACGAAGTTCGTTCAGGATCGCCAGGGCGGGAATCTCCCACATGGTCGTCTCGATCCAGGGGCCGTGGAAGGTCAGAACATACTGGCCTTCCTCTTTCTCGAGCAGATATTCCGGAAACCGGAAGGCCTCGAGCCAATCCATGAATTCCGGCGAGAACATCTGCCGCTTGCCGTAGAACGTGTTGCCCCGCAGCCAGGTCGACTCGCCGCGGGTGAGCGAGAGCGAGCGGACGTGATCGAGCTGTTCGCGCAGCTCCTGGGCATCGATGAGATCCGCCAGGCGGATGCGCGTGGTCCTGTTGTGAATCCCGAACGTGACCTGCACGTCGCGATGCCGGCGGAAGATCGTCTGCGCCATCAGCAGTTTGTAGAAGTCCGTATCGAGCACGGAGCGCACGATCGGGTCGATTTTCCAAGTGTGGTTGTACACCCGGGTCGCGATATCCGCCAAGGCAAGCTCCCTGCAAGGTCGGAAAAGGCGACAATAGCGAAGCGTCGGGCCTCGCGAAAGGCGGAGTTTCTCTTAAGGGGCCGTTCCCCTCGCGGGACGCGCGACGGGAACGCAGCGGTCAGCCGTGGAGGTCCACCTTGGCGTGGTCACCGGGATCGGCGCGCTCGCCCGTCACCACGGCTTTCACGTAGCCCACGAGATTGACGATGGTGGATGAAGGACTGTCCCAGAACTCGCCACGCTCCGGGTGGACTCGGAGGAGGCAGATCTGCGGGTCATCCTTGCCCTTGGGAAACCATGCCTTCATGGGCTCTGACCATTTTTCGTCGATCTTGGCTTTGTCGCGGACGATTTCGGCCTTCCCGACCACAGCCACATAGGTGTTGCTCGCGGGGTCGGCGTAGCCGAGGCTGACCTCATTGTCCCGGGTGATTTCCTGCGTCTTCGAGGAACCGACCTGGGTGAAGAACCAAAGATCGCCGTGCTCGTCCGCTTCCAGATTATACATGGGTCGCGTATGGAGCTTCCCGCCGTTCTCGGCGGTGGTCATCATGGCGATCTTCACGTCCTTGATCAGCGTGTAGAGCTTTTTCGCATTCGGATCGTCGTGGCCATGCTGGTGCATCGTAAACTCCTCGTTGTCTTGCAAAGCTTCGGAAAGCCGGCGCGGACAATCTGGGTGAGGACGCCCGCGAATGTGGGGACAACACCGCAATATCCCATTGGTTCGGGATATTGCGCGGGCTCTGCTGCTAGGCCTTAACTCCGGGTCCCGGGGCCTATACATGCAAGCAGAGCAGATATCTGAGCCAAGGAGGCCCATCGTGACGGTGACACGTGAGCGCGTGATGCAGGCATTGGCCGACATCGCCGTGGATGAGAGCGGCGCAAGATTGGTCGAGTCCGGCCGCCTGTCCGATATCGTCATCGATGCGAGCGGTCGGGTGATGTTCTCGATCTTCATCGATCCGCCCGAAGCGCCGAGGTTGGAAAATGTCCGCCTCGCGGCCGAAAAGTCCGTTCGGGCCGTACCGGGGGTGATGGGCGTGTTTGCGACGCTGACAGCCGAACGAGCCGGCGGCGGCGAACCGGCGAGGACGGCAGCGCCATCGCCGCGTCCGGGCCCGTCGAAACAGCCGAAAACCCAGCGCATACCCGGTGTGGCCCATGTGATCGCGGTGGCATCCGGCAAAGGCGGCGTCGGAAAATCGACGACCGCCGTCAATCTGGCGCTGGGGCTGGGGACATTGGGCCTTCGCGTCGGCCTGCTCGACGCCGACATCTACGGTCCCTCGATCCCAAAGCTTCTCGGCATCCACGGCAAGCCGAAGCTCCTCGAGGGGCGGATCCTGGAACCGATGGAAGCCTACGGGCTCAAGGTGATGTCCATCGGCTTCCTGGTCGAGGAAGAGGCCGCGATGATCTGGCGGGGCCCGATGGTCATGTCGGCCATCACCCAGATGCTGCGCGAAGTCGCCTGGGGCGAACTCGATGTTCTGGTCGTCGACATGCCCCCGGGCACCGGCGATGCCCAACTCACCATGGCGCAGGCGACGCCGCTTTCCGGCGCCGTCATCGTTTCGACCCCGCAGGACCTCGCCCTCATCGATGCGCGCCGCGGTGTTTCGATGTTCCGGCGGGTGGAAATCCCGATCCTCGGCATCGTCGAGAACATGGCGACATTCGTCTGCCCGAATTGTGGAAAGGCATCCGATATCTTCGGTCACGGCGGTGCGCGGCACGAGGCGGAAAGGCTCGGCGTTGCATTTCTCGGCGAGGTGCCATTGACGATGTCGATCCGCGAATCCTCCGACGCCGGTCGCCCCGTCGTGGCGGTCGAACCGGAAAGCGCGCAGGCTGCGATCTATAAAGCCATGGCGCGGCAGGTCCACACGGCGTTATCCGGTGCGGGCACACGCGCAGCGCCGCGTATCGTCATTGAATGAGGGCAGCCTGGCCATGACCGAGTCTCACGCGGGCGTTCGGGAACTCGACCTGTCGGGGTTGAAATGTCCCCTGCCGGTGCTGCGCACGCGCAAGGTTTTGGAGCACGCGCAGGCTGGTGACAGGATTCGCCTGATCTGCACCGACCCGCTCACGTCGATCGATATTCCACACTTGCTGCGGGAAACGGGCGATCTGCTCGAAGAGCACGTCGTTCGGGCCGACAAGCAGGTCTTTCTGATCCGCCGAAATCCTCGTACTGAAACGCAAAACGGCCCGGCTTGAAGCCGGGCCGTTTTGCTGGAAACGGGACCGATCAGTCGCGCTTTCCGCGTAGCGAATCCTTGATGCCGCCGACGGTGTTCTGCACCTTGCCTTCGACCTTATCCATCTTGCCTTCGGCCTCGAGCTTGCTGTCGCCAATGGCCTTGCCGACACCTTCTTTAACGGTGCCCTTGATATTCTTCATGCTGCCTTCGACGCGATCTTTATCCATCTCGTGGAATCTCCATTCGTCCTGAAAGGTACGGGGTGGAAACGCGGCATTCGGGAAAGGGTTTCGCACCTGCGTCGTCGGGCCGCCGCCCGTGCCATGGCGCACACGGCGGACCCGAGCCGGGAAACCACCGGCAATGAAACAACGTTATACCGTGAATTTCATGGAAATAGCGTGTCAGATCCCCATCCACCCTCGAAAAAACCGCGGAAACCGGCCAAGGCGCGTGCCGCCCGTCTGGCTAAATCAGGTTCGAACCTCGATCGCATGACGCTGCTTGCACACCAGTTGCGGGCACCCTTGGCGGTGATCTCGGCGCTTGCGCAAGGCCTCGCCCGGCGGGTTCATCGCATGTCGCCTGACGATGTTCGGGAGCGTGCGAAAAAAATTTGGAATGCCAGTCGTCGCCTCGACGAACTGATTGGCACGATCATGAATTACACCCGCGCCAATGCCGGCGGAATCGTACTGCACCGGACGAACTTCGACATCAAGATCGTCCTGCGGCGGATTTCCAAAGAGCACGAACGGCTGTCCGGCGGTCGGCGCTGCGAACTCGACATCGCGGTCTTGCCCGATAAAATCAGCGGAGATGCGGTGCTCATCGAGCAGGCGCTTGGAATCGTGCTCGCCAACGCCCTGCGATACTCTTCTGAAGGAAGTCCCATCCTCGTCACGGGCCGTCTGTGCGACCGAGCGATCACCATCACGATCAGAGATGCGGGTGTCGGCATTTCCTCGCGGGACCTGCCCTTTGTCGGCCAGCCCTTTTTCCGGGGCGCCAATACGCGAAACCTGCCCGGTACTGGCCTCGGATTGAGCCTTGCACGGCATATCGTGTCGCTTCACGAAGGCAGATTGCTGATCGAGAGCGAAGAAGGCGAAGGCACCACCGTGCGCATCAAGCTGCCGCTTGAAGCCCAGTAATCGCGCTTCCAATCGCCATCATCCGGAACGGACGAGAATGCATCTGAAATCATTGACGTTGGTCAGCGTCGGACCGCTGACGACCAACCGATCGAGCGCCTCGAACGCCGTGTAGGCATCGTTTTGTTCAAGAGCGAGTGCGAGATCGATGCCCTGCCGCTTGGCGCGAACGATCATGTCGGCGTCGAACCATGCGCCCGCATTCTCCTCCGAGCCATCGATTCCATCCGTGTCGCAGGCGATTGCAGAAACGCGGCTGTCTTCCCCGATCTCCAGGGCGAGCGCCAGAAGGAACTCGGCATTGCGACCGCCACGGCCATTGCCGCGCATCGTCACGGTCGTCTCTCCGCCGGACAGCAGGACGCAGGGTGCCGCAAGGGGCGCACCATGGGTGA